>CAIZKT010000993.1:0-3359 GCA_903933565.1 uncultured Victivallales bacterium
GCGCTTACGTGGCATCCCGCGGCACGGAAGACGATTTCGATACCGATACCGATACTGCGCCCCCCCCTCGTCTCTCGACCCACCACGGCGGGCAGGCTCTCGACCCTCTGCGGTTCTCAGACAAGCGAACCCCTACGGAGCTGACCTGCGCCCGACCCACGCTCGTGACGGGGCACTCTTCTATCCGCCTGAACTGCGGTCCGAAGCCATTGCCCTGCGTCAAACCGGCGTTACGTTATCACGCATGAAGGTACGGGTTCCGGTTCGCGCCGCGCTCGTGTGCACGGCTGGACCCGTGGTCGCTGCCCCGGGCCGGGATGTTGCCCGCGTAGCAGGCGTTTTCGGGATGCAAGCCAACGAAGCCGGAGGTCGAACCGCCCATGACACCCAGAGGACGTTCTGCAGTCGTGCTGTCAGTGTTCACGCTGGCTCTGCTAGTCGAAGGGTGTGTTGCGGTGGGGGTGGGCGCCGCCGCGGTAGCGGTAGGCGGCACCTCGACGGCCATTTACCGGCGCGGTTCGCTCCGCGCGCCGGTGGCGGCTCCCCACTACATCGTTGATAAGGCGCTGCGCAAGACGGCCACCCGGGCACGCCTGATTGAGCGCGAACGGACCTGCAACGGCTACAAGAGTTTCTATGTGTTTCAGGATCTCCGGGATGTCAAAGTCAAGATCAAGTTGAAGTCCGGTTCGCCCGATTCGACAAAAGTGCAGATTCGTGTCGGCTTCTGGGGCAACCGTGCCTCTTCCCAAGAGCTGTTCCAGGGGTTGCAGCAGGATATCGACGCGCTCAGCAAGTGATCCATGGCAGCGACTGGACATAGCGCCCCCGCGGGTGACTTGAGCCGCAGGCTCGGCGAGACGGGTATCCGCGTCTCACCGGTGGCCATGGGGTGCTGGGCCATCGTGGGCGACTCCACCTGGGGCCCTCAGGACGAGCGGGACGCCATCGCCGCCATCCACGCCGGCCTGGATGCGGGGGTGAACTTCTTCGACACGGCGGAAGGTTACGGGGCCGGCGCCTCGGAGCGGATTCTCGCCAAGGCGCTCAAGGGTCGGCGCAGCCAGGCTGTGATCGGCTCGAAGGTCAGCCCTAACCATGCCGGCAGCTACGCCGAACTCCAGCGCAGTTGCGACCAGAGCCTGGCAAACCTCGGTACGGATTACATTGACGTTTACCACCTGCACTGGCCGAACCGGGAGGTGCCCATCCATGAAACCATCGAGAGCCTGCAACGCCTGCGGCAGGCGGGCAAGATCCGCGCCGTCGCGGTATCCAACTTTGGCCGACAGGACCTGACGGAATTGCTGGTGGCGGACCGTTGCGAGGTGAACCAGCTCCCCTACAACCTGCTGTGGCGCGCCATCGAGCCTGAAATCGCGCCAATCTGCGTAGCCCATGCCGTCAGTATCACCTGCTACTGTCCCATCGCCCAGGGACTTTTGACCGGCAAGTTCTCCTCGGCCGAGGCGGTTCCCGAGGGCCGGGCCCGGACCCGGCATTTCGCCGGCAACCGCCCCCAGGCGCGCCATGGCGAGCCGGGAGCTGAGACCCTCACCTTTGCCACCCTGCGGGCGATCGCCGCGCTCTCGGACGAGGTCGGGCTACCGATGGCGCAGGTGGCCCTGGCCTGGCTCATCTCACGCCCTGCCGTGGCCTCGGTGCTTGTCGGGGCGCGCAATGCCGCCCAGATGCGCGCTAACGCTCAAGCCATGCAGGTGCGCCTCGAGCCGGCCGTCCTGCTGGCTCTGGATGCAGCGACAGCAGAGCTCAAGGCCTGTTTTGGCACCAATCCCGACATGTGGCAGTCCGCCTCGCGCTACCGCTGAGGCCAAGGCCCTTGCCGTGGCGCTCGGCGTTTAGCCGTCGGATTGCACCCCCAGGTCGACCTGGGGGAAGACGTTGATGCCCGCCTTACCCAGCACGCCCACCGCCCGGATGGGGTCATCGAAGCGGAAGATCAGAGCGGCCTTCTGTGAACGTGGTTCGGCGAAGGCATACATGTATTCGACGTTGACGCCGCTGCCATCCAGCGCCTTCAGAATGCGGTACAGCCCGCCGGGATGATTGTCGACCTCGACGGCCGTGACCTCGTTGATCATGCAGACGATGCTGTTCCCCTTCAGGGCTGCATCCGCCGCCGTGGGCCGGTCGACAATTAGCCTCAGGATGCCGAAATCGCTGGTGTCAGCCAGCGACAGGGCCAGGATGTTGACCCCGGCGTCACAGAGGACCCCGGTCACGTGCGCCAGGCGTCCCGCCTTGTTCTCGAGAAAGATCGATATCTGCCTGATCTTCATGGCGCTCTCCATCCCCTTGTGCCGTCGGCGCGCCTGGGTTCAGGACTTGCCGCGCAGGTCCAGCACTCGTTTTGCCTTACCCATGCTGCGCTCGATTGAGCCCGGCTCCACCAGCGTGACTCTGGCGGTCAGGCCATAGAGCGATTTCAGGCGCTCATGCAGAACCGTCCGCAGTCGCTCGAGCCCCCTGATCTCGTCCGAGAACACCGCTGGACTGACCTCCACCTTCACTTCCAGGTCATCCAAGGCGCCCGTCCGGGTCACGACGATCAGGTAGTGCGGCGTCGTGCCCTCCACGTCCAGCAGCAGCGACTCGATCTGCGAGGGAAAGAGGTTCACGCCGCGCACAATCAGCATGTCGTCGGAACGGTGTGAGACCCGGTTCATGCGCACGATGGTGCGACCGCAGGCGCACTTGCCATAGCGTAGTGCGGAGATGTCGCGGGTGCGGTAGCGAATCAACGGCAAGGCCTGCTTGGTGATCATGGTGAATACCAGTTCACCCTCGGCGCCCTCCGGCAGAACGTCGCCGGTATCGGGGTCGATGATCTCGGGGTAGAAGTGGTCCTCGAAGACGTGCAACCCATCCTTGGCGCTGCACTCGCTGGAGACGCCCGGGCCGATGACCTCGCTCAAGCCGTAAATGTCGAAGGCTGCGATGCCCGTCATCTGCTCGATACGCTGCCGCATGGCCACCGACCACGGCTCGGCGCCGAAGACGCCCACCCTCAGCTTGGTCCGGTCCAGCGGCATGCCGGACTTCTCGGCCGCCTCTGCCAGATGCAGGAAGTAGGAGGGTGTCGAGCAGATCGCTGTAACCCCGAAATCCTGCAGCACCAGAAGCTGCTTCTCCGTGTTGCCGCCGCTCATGGGGATGACCGTGGCGCCCAGGCGCTCGAGGCCGTAGTGGGCCCCAAGACCGCCCGTGAACAGCCCGTAACCGTAGGCGTTCTGCACGATGTCCTCAGGCCCGATACCGATGCACTGGAAGGTGCGGACCATGACCTCGGACCAGACGCGGATGTCCTCGGCCGTGTACCCCACCACGGTAGGCTTGCC
>CAIZKT010000994.1:0-7894 GCA_903933565.1 uncultured Victivallales bacterium
CACCTTCGACGTGTCCGTCGTGCGCCTGGAGGGGGAGGTCACCGAGGTCCTGGCCAGTCACGGCAACAACCGTCTCGGCGGCGACGACTTCACCGACCAGCTCGCCCGGCGCCTTGAAGAGGCCTTCCAGAGCCAGACCGGCGTCGACATCCGGCAGGACCCGGCGCACGCCGTGGCCCGGTCGCGAGTCTGGTGGGCAGCCGAGGCAGCCAAGATGAAACTGAGCGCCGAACCGTTCGCGATGGTGCGCGAGGAGAATCTGCTGCTGGTCGACGGCAGGCCGCTGCACCTCGATCTGGAACTGAGCCGCGACGAGTACGAGCGGCTGATCCGGCCGCTGGTCGAGTCCACGCTGGAAAGCGTGACCAAAGCCCTGCACGACGCGGGTACCAAGTCCGGTGACCTCGATGCCATCCTGCTGGTCGGCGGGTCCACCCGGACACCCCTCGTCTGCCGCTTGCTCAAGGAGGCGTCCGGCCTGACGCCACGCCAGGATGTCCACCCCGACCTGTGTGTGGCGCTGGGCGCCGGGGTGCTGGCATCCCGTCTGGGCGGCCACGCCATCGAGCGCGTCCTGGTGGATGTCTCGCCCTATTCGTTCGGCGTCTCCTATCTCGGCGTGCGCGGCGGGGTGCCCTATCCGCACTGCTACCACCCGATCATCGAGCGCAACACCCCCTTGCCGGTGACGCGTACCGAGCAGTATTTCACCGCGCACGCCTACCAGCAGGATGTGGACTTGGAGGTCTTCCAGGGCGACGACGACGACGCGCTGAAGAACGTGCTCGTGGGGAACTTCCGGTTCGAGGGCCTCACCGAGCAGGAAGAGCCGCTCACCGTGCTCTGCCGCATGAACCTTGACATCGACGGCATCCTCAAGGTCACGGCTATCGAGAAGGCAACCGGCAAGAACACCCACATCGTTATCGACAACGCTTTCAAGACGATGACGCGTGAAGAGGTCGCCGAGGCCCGCCGCCGCCTCGAAGCGCTCTATGCCAGTCGCCCCGAGTCGGCCGCGGACGCCGACCTGGACGGGGATGAGGATGGGGACGAGGACGAGGACGAGGACGAGATCGAGGAAGGCAGCGCCCTGGAGTTCGATACCACCATCTTCCGCGAACGCGATGCGGTCGCGACCGCGGCGGCCGCTGGTCACGAGAGTGCCCCGGTGTCTCCTGCTGCCGACGAGGCAGACAGCGCGGAATGGCGGCGGGCGGTGGCCGCGGCGGAGCGCCTGGTGGCCCGGGCCACGGAGAAGCGCGCTGTCATGCACGCCGATGACGGTGTCGAGGCCGAGGCCCTGAGCGCCCGCATCGCCGCCGCTACCCAGGAACACCATCTCGAGGAGTTGCGTCAGGCCGCGGCCGAGCTGGGTGAACTGCTCTTCTTCGTGGAGGGGATGTAACCGTGGCCGAACCTGAGTTACGCTGCCCCGTGTGCCAGGCGCAGTTCCGCGGCACGGGCGATTGCTCCCGCTGCGGTGCCGACCTGCGTCGGCTCATGCGCTTGACCGTTTGCGCTCACGCGGCCCGGCAGGCGGCCCGGGGTGCTTTGCTGGCCGGAGCTTCCGTGCGGGCGAGTGCCCTATTGCGCTGGGCCCAAGCCTGCCGCCAGACGTCGGCCGGGGCACGTCTGCTGCTCCTCAGCCAGCGTCAGTGTCGCTGCCCTGGCCGCATAACCCCTCAGCAGGTGTGAAGAAAGGCCCGAACCGCCATCGGCAAGCTGCTTCGCGTGGCTCGGCCAGGCACGATTCCGATACCGCCCCCGATTTTTTCACCGCTTCTCAGCAGGCGTGGAAGAGCGCCGGTCGAGGGTCGAGGGAGGCGCCCCGCACGGGCATGACGCAACGTTGGTGGTGGCGGCGGTCTGTTCGCCGCCTCTCGGTGAGGTGCCGAACCTCAAGGGCAACGCCTCCCTGTAGGGCACCCGGCCCGCCTCGCCCCGCGGGGCTTCCGGGCGCGCCAGGGCCATCTGGAAGCCAGTAGAAGATTGCTTTTCCAGGGCCACGAGACAGAACCTGGTCCCGGTGTGATGGAAGTGCAAGGCATCCGCAGACCGTGGAGGGCGTAGCTCCACAGGGACGCATGTCCCGCTGAGCCGTGACCAGCGGCCGTATCGGCGCAAACGGCTCACCGCCTGCAAGCAGGCCGGGATGCTGGCCCTCCAGAACGTGCCCGCTGGGCCATGCGGCACAACCGACGACGCGGACGATCCGGGCGCTTGTTCCCGGCCTTCCGTGCATTGACATATTGTGTTTGGCCATTATACCTTATGACTCGGCTAGCCGTGGACGTAGCGGGCACGGACAGGGCCAAGTCCTGAGCGGCGTGCAACCAGGGCTGTCCCTTGGCAGTCTCACCTTAGGTGTTGGCACACACAGACCAGAGGAGGTCTACCATGCGATTCACGGTACGGCGGACGGCTAAGGGGTTCCTTGTTGCTTGCCTGCTGGTTGGGTGGCAGAGCGTGGGAACTGCGGCGTTACCCGGTGACGCGGAGGCGGCAACTCACGGCGACGAGGCGGCCAGCGTCCAGGTGGTCAAGGAGACCGAGAGGCAGAGCCCGGACTTCGTCTTCCGGCAGTACAACCTCGCCGTCCTGTCGCACTACTCCTACCTGCTGGGCAGCGGCGGCGAGGCCATGATCGTGGATCCTGCCCGCGACACGGCTCGCTACCTCAAGGATGCCGCCGAGCTGAAACTCAAGATCACCCGGATCTACCTGACCCACTCCCATGCGGATTTCGTGGCCGGGCACACGGAGCTGGCCAAGGAGACCGGCGCCGCGATCCTGGTCAACCAGGCCACCAACCCCACGTATCCCAACGCGCCGCTGTCCGACGGCGACGAGGTGAAGTTCGGCGCCATCCGCGGGGTGTTGCGGACGACCCCGGGGCACACGCCGGACAGCACCTGTCTGGTGATCTATCATCCGGCCGACAGCGCGCAGCCCGACTTCGTCCTCACTGGTGACACCGTGTTCATCGGCAGCCTCGGCCGACCGGACCTGATGGGTGGCAAGGTGGCGGCGGCGGAGTTGGCCACGATGATGTACCACTCTTGGAACGACAAGCTGGCCAAGCTGCCCGATGCCACCAAGGTCTTTCCTGCCCACGGGGCCGGCTCGCTCTGCGGCGCGCACCTGAGCGACCAACCGGTGTCGACGTTCGGCGAGCAGAAGAAGGTCAACCCCTACCTCCAGCACCAAGACTTGAACTCGTTTGTCATGGCGCTCATTGACGGCCTGCCCGAGGCGCCCCAGTACTTCAAGCACAACGCCGCCATGAACCACGCCGGACCGGAACTGGTGGACTGGGCCAAGGTGCCGTCGGGGCTGGCGCCGCAGGCGGTCGCCGAGTTGGGCGGCAAAGGGGCGTGGCTGATTGACCTGCGCAGCGGCAAGGACTTCGCCAGCGGCCACGCCCAGGGGGCCATCAACATCGCGGTGCGAGGCCGTTTCGAGACCTGGGTCGGCATCATGGTCCCCTGGGGCGAGCCCTTCGTGCTGATCGGCAGCGACGTCGAGGCGCAGGAAGCAGCCTTCCGGCTGCACCGGGTCGGCTACGACAAACCCGCCGGGGCTCTGGCGGGCGGGATGGCTGCCTGGGGCAAGGCCGGGTTGCCGACGCAGAAGATTTCGCTGATGAAGCCGGCGGAGCTCTACGCGAAGATGCAGGCAGGAACCGCGCCCATCATCGTCGACATCCGCTTGCCGTCCGAATGGATGGGGCTGCGCATCGGCAACGTGCTCAACCTGCCGTTGAACACGTTGGCCCGCGAGGCCGGACGCCTCGACCCAAATATGCCGGTGCTGATGGTCTGCAACTCCTCCTACCGCTCCAGCATGGCGGCCGGCGTCGTGCAGAAACTCGGGTTCAAGGACGTCTGGAATATGGAAGGGGGCAGCGAAGCGTGGATCGAGGCAGGCCTGCCCACCCTCGGCGCCCAGGCCCAAGGCCCGACGCCCACGCCCGGCGTCTTCGTCAACCTCCCCGAGCGCGTGACCCCGGAGGCGCTCGCCCAGCAACTGGCCGACCTGCCGGGCAGCGTCGAGGTGGTTGACCTCCGGCCGGCGCCCCAGTTCGCCGAGTACCACATCGATGGCGCCACCAACGTGCCGGTTGAAGTCCTGATGGCCAGCCCCGCCTACCTGGTCGACAAACGCCCGCTGGTGCTCGTCTGCCGCGACGGCTCCATCTCCGCCGCGGTCGGCGGCGCACTCATCCAGAAAGGGCCGCGCCCCATCCGCGTCCTCAGCGGCGGGGTCACCCGGTACTGGGACGAGATCATGCGGCCCAAGGGCATCGTCAGCGATTCAAGCCGCGGTGCCGTCGGCGCGCCGATGGCGCCGGCCGGCGCCGTCCCGGCAATGAAGCCGGCCGCACCCGTCAGTGCGCCTCCCGCAGCCCCCGCTGCAGCGCCCGCCGCCCCGACCAAGAAACGGGCGGGGTGCTGACCTCCGACCCCGCGAACCCGAACCCACGCTGCCTCCGGAGGTGAACATGGGAAATCATGCGGACCACCGCCCGCGCTGTCCTGACAACCGGCAGGGCCTCCCGTACTGGTCGCCGTACCTGGCCGGATTCGGCTTGGGCCTGACGCTACTCCTCTCCTTCTGGATCCTCGGTGCCGGCCTGGGCGCTTCGTCGGGTCTCGCCCGCACGGGCGCCTGGCTCGAGCGCTTCGTCTGCCCTCTCCACGTCGACCGCTCGGCCTATTTCGGCGACTGGTTCGGGCCGGGCCACCCGCACGTGCTCAAGTACTACCTCGTCTTCATGGCCCTGGGCACCCTCGTCGGCGGGCTGATCTCGGCCGTGGCCTCCCGGCGGGTCGCCCCGGGCGTCGAGCGCGGGCCCCGTGCATCGGTGCGGGGGCGACTCGGGTTCGCCCTGCTCGGGGGTATCCTGGTGGGCTTCTCCAGCCGGCTGGCCCGCGGCTGCACCTCGGGTGAGGCCCTGACCGGCACCGCCATGCTGTTCACCGGCAGCGTCGCCTTCCTCGTCTGTCTCTTCATCGGCGCCTACGGGGCTGCCTACTTCGTGAGGAGGCAGTGGCGATGAACGGAACCCTCTACTCCCTGGACCTCCTGAACTCCGGCGTCGGCTTCGCCATGGCCGGGTTGGTCGGCGTGCTCTTCGGCTTCTTCCTGGAGCAGGCCGGTTTCGGCAGCAGCCGGAAGCTGACCGGCATCTTCTACTTCCAGGACATGGCCGTGCTCAAAGTCATGTTCACGGCCGTGGTCGTTGCCCTGCTCGGTACGCGCTACCTGATGGCGTTCGGCTGGCTCGCGCCGGACGGGGTCCTGGTGCTGGACACCTACTGGGGCGCCCAGATCGTGGGCGGCCTCATCTTCGGCGTCGGTTTTGTCATGGGGGGCTGGTGTCCGGGGACGGCCTTTGTCGGCCTGATGAGCGCCAAGTTAGACGCCTTGGTCTTCCTGGTCGGCGCCGTGCTGGGCAGCGTCCTGTTCAACGAGGTCTTCCCGCTGGTCAAGCCGCTTTACGAGGGGATGCATGTCCCGAATCTGTACCTTCCCGAGAGTCTCCACCTATCGGCGAAGCTGGTCGTGTTTCTGTTCTGCGTCGGGGCGGTGTTCGCGTTTACCGTGAGCACCTGGATCGAGCAGCGCTTTGGCCACCAGGAGAAGCCAGCGCTGGCAACCCGGCGGCGGAACCGGCTGGCGGCGTTGGGGTTGATCGCGTGCGGAGCCCTGGCCCTGGCTCTCCCCACGCCGCCGGGCAACACCACGACCGCTGCCGCCGCGGCGCCAGCGTTGGCGCCGGGTGCTGCCGCGGACGAGCTCATGGCGGTCGCCGATGGACAGGATCATCTCGAGCCGCCGGAACTCGCGGAGCTGATCCTGGCCGGAACCCCGGGACTGGTGCTGGTGGACCTCCGACCGGCCGAGGCCTACCAGCAGTATCATCTCCCCGGCGCCATCAACCTGCCGCTCGAAGCCTTGGCCGCGCAGGCGCCGGCCCAACTCCCCAGGACGGGACCGGTCGTGCTCTACTCGAACGGCACCGCGCACGCGGCGCAGGCCTGGATGGAACTCCGGCGGCAGGGCTGGACGAACGTACGGATCCTCACCGACGGCCTGCTCGGGTTCTGGCGTGACTGCCTGGCCCCGCCATCACTGTCCCAGACCCCGGTCGAGGGCCCGGCGGCCAAGCCGCTGTCCGAGGCCTTCCAGAAACGGCGTGCCTACTTCCTGGCTGGAACCCCGGCCGCCAGCCTGCCCCCGAAGCGCAGCGACGCCGCCTCCGCCCCCCCGCCGCCAGCGCTGCTCGAGCCGGGACTGGCGCAGCACCTCGTGGATACAGACGGACTCGCCGAGATGCTCGGAAAACCCGGAATCAAGCTGCTGGACGTGCGCCCGAAGAGCACGGATTACACCACCGCTCACCTCCCTGGGGCGCTCTACCTCAACCTTGAGAACCTCCGCGCGACCATCGGCGGGATCCCCGCGATGGTCGTCTCCGCGCCCGAGATCGCTCTGCAGCTTGGCCGGCTCGGCATCGGCAACGGCGACACGGTGGTCCTCTACAGTGACAATCTGCGGGATGTGACGCTCATCTCGATGGCGCTCGCCCGCGTCGGCCACCAGAGCTACGCAATCCTGCACGGCGGGATCAAGAAGTGGACCGCCGAGAAGCGCCCGCTCGCGAGCGACCTCCCGCGGCCCCAAACCGTCGAGTACGTTCCGATCCAGGGCGCCGATACCTTCACCGTCGACGTCGATGGCGTGAAGCAGACTCTCGGCGACGGGAAGACCATGATCCTCGACGTCCGGCCCGCTGACTACTACTCGGGCAAGAAGAGCGACGAGGCCCGACCCGGCCACATCCCCGGCGCGGTGAACCGCGAGTTCAGCCTGGACCTGGTTCCCGGCCAGGAGCTCTGGCAGGCGACCGACCGGCTCAAGGACGCCTACGCCAAGCTCGGCATCACCCCGGACCGGCCGGTGATCGTACACTGCCGCACCGGACACCAGGCCAGCCAGACCTACTTCCTGCTGACCCATCTCCTCGGCTTCACGAACGTCCGCTGGTTCGACGCCTCCTGGAGCGCTTGGGCGGCCCGCCCGGATCTGCCGGCGGAAAAAGGGGAGTAGTGTGGTGTCCCTGAAGCGGTGACCGGCTCGCCGGCCTCGATCCGGGCAGCGACCGCCAGGTTCAGCGCCAGGAGCTGGGCCAGGAGGTCGACCTGGGGGTCGAAG
The DNA here is from genome assembly GCA_903933565.1 of uncultured Victivallales bacterium. GTDB lineage: Bacteria > Verrucomicrobiota > Lentisphaeria > Oligosphaerales > JAFGRS01 > CAILUI01. The sequence goes on from CAIZKT010000994.1 coordinate 7,222, forward strand.
CCGTAGGCCGCCAGCACCGCGGCGGCCAAGGCCGCATGGGCGTCCTTCAGCGGGTTCTTGCCGGGCAGTTCGAGGGTGCGGTAGAGGGCGCGCAGGCCGCCCTTGATCTTCGGCAGCGCCGCGGCCCGGATCCTGCGGACTTCGCAACCCGCCGCAGCCACGGCCTCGATTCGGGCGCAGGCGGCGGGGGAGTGGGCGGGGGCCTCTGAACTGAGCGCCCGGCAGCGGTGGATGGTGCTGGCAGCGCCGTCACAAAGCGGTGTCAAGCCACCGCAGTCCAAAGCGGCCGCGCCCCCGGCGACGCCGGGGGCCGTGCCACGGTCCCGTAACCCGTGCCCAGCCAAAGCGGTGTCGCGGTCGCCGCTGGCGCCCTTGCCACCGCAGTCCAAAGCGGCGGGTCCGCCAACGGCGCCCGCCGCCCCCCGCTGCGGCCAGGGAAAGGTGTCGAAGACGGACTCGGCGCTGTAACGGAAGTCGGATTTAAGCTTCGAGCATTTGGTGACGAACCACAGCCAGTGCAGCCCCGATTGCAGAATGCCAAAGCTGTAGTAGTCCAGACTTCTTGATCCATGGAAAAAGGGGTTGTGGCACTTTCAGCCTGCGGGGTTGGCGGCCTGGAGCTGATAGACCATGCGCAGGTCGGTGCCGGGATAGGTGAACTCGGCGTCGTTGA
>CAIZKT010000995.1:0-6418 GCA_903933565.1 uncultured Victivallales bacterium
GGCCACGCAGGGCCGCCCTCCAGGCGATCCGGCACGTACCGGCCGGTTCGGAATGGGAACCGCGTCGGCAAGTCTCCTTCCGGTATGTCCGGCCCCAGCCGGGAGCCCGGCTGAACCCTAGGACCTAAGTAGTCACCCCCCACGGAGCTGACCTGCGCCCGAGCTCCTGCTCTCGCCGAGAGACTCCCCTCGGGAAGCCCCGACGGCTACTCGCCAACTCGGCGCAGGACGAAAAGATCCAGATTCTGCGACCCTTGGATGAAGTCCATCCGCAGCACATGACGCCCCGCTGCCAGCCTCATGACCGCCGGCGCTGCGTCTGGCCCCAGGACGCGAAACCAGGCCCAGTCGTCCGTGCTGCGACACCAGCCGCCGGTATCGGGCATCTGCACCGCTACACGCTCTGCCGGAAAGGTCTGCCCGTCGAGGCGGAACTCGCGCCGAACAACCGGCTCCTCGCCGGCACCGCGCAGCAGCAGTTCATAGCGCCCGGCCAGCGGCGCCTCGAAGGCCCATTCGACCCACTGCACCGGCCCGTCAATCTGGCAGTAGGCCGTGCCGCCGGTGGCGGCAACCTTCTCCTGTACGCGCCCCTTGCGCTCCGACTCGGCGCTGGGATGATCGGCCTCGATGGCGAGGTCGGCGCTCCCTGGCGCCAAGCCCTTGGGCATCACCTCGGCCGGGACGAAGCGTTCCGTGCGCTGGCGTATGACCACTTGCTCCAAGCTCCCCTGCCCGCTCACGGTCAGACAGGTGACACCCTGGCGCAGCACGATCTCGCCACGCATCCCAACGAAGCTGGCGCTGCCCACCCGGAGGTGCGGCGGACGGGCGCCGGACCAGCCTTGCACCTCGACATCGCAACGACTCGGCTCCGGCAGATCCAGGCTGGCCCACCAGACGCCCACGTCGCCATCGGGAAGCGCGTGCCGCATGCCGACCAGGGGCCGGGATTCGCCATTGACAACCAGGCGCGCCGCGACCGACGTCGGCCCACGGCCCTCATCCAGCGCCCACGAACGCCGCGTCGGACTGGCGAACCACTCCTTCCCGCCCCACGAGAGGCGAGTCGCGTCGGCCGCGAAGGCGTTGAGCAGCGCCCCATCTGGACCGAGCAACACCGCCGCCGCTAAACCGTCGCTCTGCAGACCCTCCGCCTCCAAACTGAGCTCACCTGAGGCCTCCCCCCGGCGCAGTAACACCAGCCAGCGCCCGTAGGCGGTTTGAACTTCACAACCCCGGGCCGCGGGGGTCTCAAGCGAGCGAATGGGCAGGGCCACGAAGCGCCGGTCCGCCGTCTGACGGTGTACGGCCATGACCGCCAGGAACTCGCCCCGCGCCGAGGCTGCCCCGGACGCTGCGTTCAGCGTCCATTCGGGCTGCACGTCCTCCCAGGGCAGGTCGATGGAAGCCCGCTTCTGCTGCGGCACGATGTCGAAACTCTCGCCGACCGTCAAACGCACCCCTGAGGGCGCCAGAAACTGCCCCTGCAACACCGCCGCCGAGCGCTCGACCAGAAAGCTGCCCGCGGCGCTGTCGCAGGAGAAGGCCTGCTCGGTCTGAGCATGCAGAAGCCACTCGAGACGCACCGGCTTACCCGCGGCCTCAACCACATCCTGCACGATCACGATCCCCGGCTTGAGAAACAGCAGCCGCCGGTCAAAACGCCGCAGCCGACCCCCGTAGATGGCGGGGTCCGACGCATCGCCCACCGTCCAGCCGAAGCCCGGCGAATCGAAGCTCTCGGCCAGGCGGCCGCTGGTCTCGCGCACCTGTCCCTGGCCATCCACCAGGAGGGTATTGTGCGCCAGCGTGCGGATGGAGTACCCCTTGAAGTGGGGGCTGCCGTACCAGTCGTAGTAACCGCCGTCCACGGCCAGCTTGTCGCCGTAGGCGTGGATGACGAAGGCGTTGTTGTCGTCGTGCTGATGTCCAGCGTAGTAGGGGCCACAGCGCAACCCCACCGCGACGTTCTCCAGGCCATCGCTCAGGCAGGTATTGAAGACGGCGTAGCCGATGTACGGGTAGAACACCGACTGCGGCAGGTCCGCGGGTGGCTTCATCTCGACCCCGGACACGGGCCGATCCGCGTACCACAGAGCATAGGGGTCGCGCACCCGCTCACCCAACAACCCGACCAGCCCGGTGCCGTAAGGTCCTTTGATCGTGGCGTTCCCCTTATCCGAGTTGTCGGCAAAGCTCACCGCATAGCCGTCAGGCGGCGTCGTGTAGAGGGGAAAGCGGCAGGTGCGCGCCAGCCAGGGATGGTCATACAGCTCGACCCCAGCCATGAAGCGCATCAGGTCGGCAAAGTCCGCCAGCATGCCCACGCCGTAGTCCCAGTACGTAATGCCCTCCTGATTCTCACCGTCGAAACCCATGCTGGGTAGAATGCGATAGGCGAAAGCGTGGCAGGCGGTGTCGAGCCACTCCTCGGCCTCCGGAAAGACACCCATCGTCACCAGGGCCGCCTCGGCCACCGCCGTGGTCTGCCGCCAGGGATGATTCTGCGCCGGGTTCAGGCGGAACGGTGAGAGATGCCCGTAGAACTGCAGGATACGGCGCTGCAGAACCCCGCGGACCGTGGCCAGCTCCGCCGCCGTGAGCGCCGCCTCGCAACCATCGTAGCACCAGAGCATGCCCTGCAGCAGGCTGGCGGCCTGTAAATCGCCATACTGCGCCGCGCTGCCACCGTTGGGGTCCCAGCCGCAAGCGGCCAGCAACAAGGTGCGGGCCGCCTGAATCGCCTCAGCCTCGCCGCTGAGGATGGCCGCCTGGCCAGCCGCGCGCAGCAGCGACCCGGTGCGGGAGGTGACCTGATCGGCCACCTTGCCATACCAGTCGATCCACTGCGGCCAGCGCGGGTCGCCGGCCTGGTAGGCGCCCGGGTGCTCGGGCACGCCGCGGACAACGGCAGCGCGCGCCTGCTTGACCAGGCGCTCCCGTTCGGCGGCAGTGACGGGCGGCCCCGCCGGACGAATGAGGCGCAGCAACCGGGGTCGCGGGGCCGTGCCCAACGCCTTGAAGTCAATCGGCTTGAGCCGGTAAGCGTGGGTACGCTCGGGAATCTCCACCGGCTGGATTCGGGACCAGCCCGACAGCAGCTCCGTGGACTGACGCACCCGGAAGTACCAAGTCCCGGGCGCCAGCGGCTCCGCCAGCACCAGGAACGGCCGACTCGTCGACGTCGTCACCGTGGTCGTGCCTGCCGCCTCAAAGGCCGCCGAGCGCGAGTATTGCAGGCGCTGCCCGGGGGCGCTCGGCCCAGCCCAATCCAGCAGGGGTGGATTGTTGTGGCAAACATAGGGCTTGGCAAGGTCCGAAAGGTCGATGTCCGCGGGCGCATGGAGGCGGAGGTTGTCAAACCAGACCCGCAGGCCACAGCGGGTGGCGCCCTTGACCTCCGTCGTGTCCTTCACCCGGCCATAGAGCTGAACCCGGGAGATGAGCAGGCCAGGGCGCATCGGCACCCCGTAGGTGGCAGGCAGCTGCGGGATGACGATGCGGACATGCCGCCACTCCGGCGAAAAGGTGTCCGAGGTCCAGAGGACCTGCTTGCCACCCTCGCCGCTGAACGTGATCCCCAGGTAGGCGCCCTCAAAACCGGCCTCGATCTCCTCCCGGTGGTCGAACTCCAGGACCAGGTTGCGGGCTACGGGAAACGCCTGCGTCAGGTACAACGTGCAGTAGCCACTCGGAACCGTGGTGCTGAGGCACAGCGCCCGCCCCTGCCCGTCCTTGCCGGGGACCAACTCCGCCGCGATGCCGTCCGCATAGGCCAGCGCTGGGTTGGCGCCGGGCAAGCGCCCGTCCTCGAAATCGGCGCGGAAAACCTCGTCCTGACCCTGGAGTCGCGCCACCGCCAGCAACAAGGCCGAAACGCCAATGGCGGCACCGTGGACGGTCCGTCGCCAACCGCAACCGCGTGGCGTTGGGCTGAGGCCGTGATCAGCGGATACGGTTGATGCGGCAGGCAGCATAGGCGGCTCCAAAACCGTTGTCGATATTCACCACCGTCACCCCGGGCGCGCAACTGTTCAGCATGCCCAGCAAAGCCGCCAGCCCGTGAAACGACGCGCCATAGCCGATCGAGGTCGGCACCGCGATGACGGGCCGCGAGGTCAACCCACCCACGACGCTGGGGAGAGCGCCTTCCATCCCGGCGCAGACGATGACGACCTCACAGGCCTCCAGCTCCTCGCGACGCTTCAGCACCCGGTGAATGCCGGCCACCCCGACGTCGTAGATGCGCCGCACCACGCTGCCCATAACCTCGGCGGTGCAGGCGGCCTCCTCAGCCACCGGGATGTCGGTCGTTCCCGCCGATACCACCGCAATCTCGCCCCGGCCACGCGGCGTGCGGTCAAGATGCAGGTAGACGACCCGCCCCAGTTCGCTGTAGCCAACCCGCGCGTCCAGCTCCCGCAACAGGGCCGCCTGCGCCGGCGTGGCCCGCGTCGCCAGAACATTGGGATGGGCGGCAAACAGCGCCCGCCCCACCGTACGCAATTGCTCATCGGTCTTCCCGGGGCAGTAGATCACCTCGGGAAAACCGATGCGGCGCTCCCGCTCCACATCGGGAACGCAGTGGGGGCTCGATTCGGTGTGTTCGTTGTCTTTCACGACGGACGCTCCCATTCGGCGCGCGGTAAAGCAGGAGAACGGCCGCCCTGCGAACCGCTACGTTGCAGACGAAACGGGCCGTTACTATACTCCGCGGCGGCCAAGTTCCCGACCGCTGCTCCACGCCTGGCGCCCGGCGGATGAGAGATGCCGTCCCTGACCCTCTCTTCCGCCCGCAGGGCGTGGAGGTCGGCGGGCCGTCATGCCCGAGGGCAGGACTTCCGCCGTCTCTGGATAGGGATACGGCGGGGACCGCCGGCTCCAGGGCTGGGGGACGGTCGGCCCGACCGTCCCCCAGCGCCGACCACCCCTGAACCGACCAGCGCCCCGCCGTGCCGGGCAGAAGCCCCCGTTCAAACCGCTACATTGCAGACGAAACAAACCGTTGTTATACTCCGTATCAGAGCCGCGCGGCGGACCCGCCGCACCAGGGGTCAACCCTGAAACTGACGGCTGTCCACGGCTAACCGAAGGCCCCGCGCCAAGGAGTCCAGGATGGTAGAGAAAGCACAGGAACGACGTGCCTACATCCTTGCCGTGGACGACTCGCCTTCCGTCATCCTCCTGATCCGGCAAATCCTCATGCGAGCCGGCTTTGAGGTGGCGGAGGCCGCCTCCGGCAGCGCCGCACTGCGCCTTGTGGAGAGCCGCCGGCCTGACCTCATCCTGCTCGACGTCGGCCTGCCCGATCTGAGTGGATTCGAGGTCTGTGCCAAACTGAAAGAGAACCGCTGGACGGCGGCCATCCCGGTCATCTTCCTGACCGGCAACGCGGACACGGAAAGCGTGATCAAGGGCTTCGCCGTCGGGGGCGTGGACTACGTCACCAAGCCCTTCCGGGCCGAAGAACTGGTAGCGCGGGCACGCACCCATGTGCAACTCCATCTGCTGCGTGCCATCCTGCCCATCTGCAGCTACTGCAACAAGATCCGCAACCGCGCCGGGGAGTGGGAACGACTCGAGACCTACATGCAGCGCCAGATGGGCAGCCAGCTCTCGCACGGCGTCTGCCCCGACTGCTACGAGGACGTCAAGGAAGGCCGGCCACCGCGCTGACCCCTCTCAGAACCGCACGGCCGCCGCCGGGCTTCAGGATCGGCGCGCACGCCGGGTTTCGCCCTCGGCGAGACGGACTGGGTTCGGGGTCCCAGCCTTTTAGCCGCGCCCTCTGCGGCGGGACCTCAGCCCGCTGCCACCCCAGTGGCCGGCATCGACCAGGACTGCTACGATGAAGACCGCCAGCCAGCCACCGGTCAACGCGTGGTTGTGGTTCAGCATGGCCCCCATATAGACGAAAGTCGTGTAGGGCATGAACACGAATCCCAGAATGGGCCACATACGGGTCTCGAAGGCCCGGCCAAACCAGTCGGTGAGCAGAAGAGCGAAGACCATCACGACCCGCGGGACTGCCAGCGCGATCAGGACAAGTAGGCATCCCATCTCGTTGTCCCTTTGCCGTTGAACGCGCGACCCTATCCGTAACTGCCAGGCTTGCAGCCCAACCCCGGCCCCAGGAGAGGCGCCTCCCTGGGGGCCAAGAACCTGCCAGCAGCGCTATCCTGTGGTGCTTGCCTCCATGGTCCCAGCCCCTACGAGCGCCGTACCGTAAAAGACGACCTGTGCAGTAAGGGAGTCCGTGCCCTCCGTGTCATCCGTGGTTGACCTTCCCGGGTTGCCTCCGCTCCAGAAACCCGGATTGACCACGGCTGACGCGGATTCCACGGATGGGAGAGACTGCGAGTTCCAGCGTTTGGGTTGGGAGCCCCGCGGCCCACTTTCTTCGCAGCCGAGAACC
>CAIZKT010000996.1:0-9398 GCA_903933565.1 uncultured Victivallales bacterium
CGTCCACAGCGAAGATTGAGCCCTGAAGGGGCGGACCATGCGACCTCGGCGCGAAGGTAGGGTAGATGGCTCGCCCCTACAGGGCTCAAACCCATAACCATTCTATTCCCAGGGCGTTGCCCTGGGCTGGTATGGCAGCGCGCCTTCAGCGCTTCAGACGGACTCTATTATTACACAGGTCGAGAAACAGCCCTGCCACTCCGGTGAAACTCGGCGGTAGCCCGTTTCACCGGAGTTCGGGTTCAGCGCCGGGTGGCCCGGCGGCCGGTGAGGTCCAGGCGCGGCACGGTGAAGACGCGCCATTCGCCGGGCAGGTCTCCGGAGGGGCTGTGGACGTAGCCGCGCAGGAGCACACGGTGCGAGCCGGCGCGGTCGAGGCTGGCGATCTCGAGGATGCCGGTGCAGGCGGGGAGGTTGACCTGCTCCAGGGCGCGTGGGGCCGAGTTGATCCAAGCGCGCTGACCGCTGTAGAAGTGCCTGACGCTGACCAGATCGGGCGCGGCGCCGCCGGCGGCCCAGGTGACCCGGATCTGGGTGGCGCTGAAGCGTTCGACCCGGGTGATCATGGCGGGCCGCTCGAGGCTGCGCACGACCTCGAAATGCTGCGCGGCACTCCAGGCGCCGTACGGCGGCACGGCCCCTTCGTCGTTGAGGCCGACGACCTGCCAGGTGTAGGAACCCGGCACCAGGGCCACGTCCACGCGGGTGGCGCTGCCGACGTCTTCAAAGTTGAACAACGGCGAGGCGTTGGCGGCAGCCAGATAGAGCACGAAGCGCTGCGCCCCGGGCAGGGGGTCCCATTGCAGTCGATGTGGCATGAGCTCGGCGCTGCCCGGGATGGCGATGAGATCGCTGCCACCCGGAATCATGCCGGTGGCATGGGGCGGGGCATAGGCCGGCTGCCGTGAGGTCACGGTGATGGGCGCGGGGAACTCCGTAAAGGTGAAGGGCGGCAGGCGGTCGCGTTCGTCGGTGGGGTTGAAGCCGCGCACAGAGGCCCGATAGACGCCCGGCTCGGGCAGGTTCACTACCAAGGTGGCCAGTTCGTCGCGCGGAATCAGGGGCGGGTCCATGGGCGGGTTGTCGAGGCCGTGGGTGGCGAGGGTGCCCTGCTGCTTGTCGGGGTCTTCGCCGGGGATGAAGGCATGGCTCCAGGTGCGTACCTGGCCGTCGCCGTTACGCACGATCTGGACTTCGTAGCCGCGGGCATTGCCGACCCGGAAGGAGAGCAGGTAGAGGCCCGGGGTGGCCGGGGCGAGGTGGGTGATAGCGAGGTCGGTCGGCACGGCGGCGGGGCCGTAGTCGAGCTCGAGCACGTAGGCCGGGTCGGGGGTGCCTGCCAGGGAGGCGGGGGTGAAGGGACCGTAGCCCTTGTCGCCCAGGGCGGGAACCCACGGCCGGTAGCGCCATAGCCAGCGGCCGCCAGGGAAGCCGTCGAAGGCAGCCAGGAAGTACTCTGCCGCGGTCATGGTGGTGCCGTGGACGTTGGCCTCGAAGTAGGGTTCGGCCAGGTTGCCTGCCGCGAAGACCTGCACGTGGTACCACCCGTAGGGAGTGCTGGCGCCGCTGGCCAGAATCGGCTCCCAGGAGAAGGACGGATACCACCAATTCTCGGCGACATCCCCGCCGCCGCGCACGGTGAGTTTGAAGGTGTAGGCGGCGGCGCTGAAGGCGCTGGTGCCGCCGTTGCTGCCGGTGTCAGCCTTGGTTCCGGCGGCGCCGGAAGAGCGGTCCCAGGCGCGGAAGCTCACGGTCAGGGTGCGGTCGTCCGTCAGGCTGGACGGCGGCACGAAGCGCAACTTGGCATCCGGCGGCAGCAGCAGCGCCGCCGTGGGGCTGACGGCAGGCACGTCGAGCCAGGCGCTTGCCCCTGCCAGGAGGAACTGCCAACGGCCGCCGGAAAGGGTTCCGAAGTCGGTCACGGCAATGCCCTTGACCGCGCCGAGGTCAGGGTCGGAGATCCCGTCTGTGGGGGCGCCACTGGTCAGCACGCTCTCCACGTCGGCGCCGGGCGGGTCGGGGTTCCCGGCGGCTATTTCAGGGGCGGTCAGTTCCACCGTGCTCTCGATAACCGGTGCGTCGTTGACGTCGGTGACGGTGAGGGTGGCGGTTTCCAGCGCTGTGCTGAAGGCGGTGGTACCGCCGTTGGCGAGGGTGTTTCCGCCACTCTGGCCGACCGTGCCGCTGGTCTGGTCCCAGGCGCGGAAGGTGAGGGTGGACGAGTGGCCATTGTTGACGCTCAGCAGCGGCAGGTAGCGCAACCGCGCGTCGGTGGGCAACAAGACGGCGGCGCTCTCGCTGACCGGCGCGAAGGCGGTCCAGGAGGACGCGCCGGCGAGGCGGTACTGCCAGGCGCCCTTATCGAGGTCGCTAAGGCCGGTGATCGCGATGCCGCTCAGGGCTCCGAAGTCGGGGTCGGTGCTGGGCGTGGGCAGGCTGAGGTCACTGCCAAGAATGGCCGCCAGGGTGTCGCCGGGCGGATCGGTGTCATCCTCAGTGATTGCGGTCAGCACCAGGTTGCCGGCCGGATTGAGAACGGGGGCGTCGTTGACGGGCGTAACGACGAGCGTCGCCTCGGCGGTGCCCGTGCTGAAGGCGTTGGTACCGCCATTGACCGTCGAGTCCACGCTGCTGGCGCCGGGGGTGCCCGCAGTGAGGTCCCAGGCCCTGAAGGCGAGGCGCACGGTTTGGCCGTTGTTATAGGCGGGGGCAGGCAGGAAACGCAACCCGGCGTCGGCAGGCAGCAGCGTGGCGGCGCTGGCGCTCACGGCTTCGAGGGGGGTCCAGGCGGTTGCGCCCGCCAGGCGGAACTGCCAGACGCCGGTACTGGTTCCCGTCAGCCCGGTTACGGCGATGCCTTCGGCCGCCCCGAAATCAGGATCGCTGATGGCATGGAGGCTACCGGGGTCGCTATCGAGCAGGGCCCGAACCGTGTCGCCGGGCGGGTCGGTATTGTCTTCGGTGATGGTCGTCAGGCGCAGGTCCGTGCCGACGGTGATGAGCGGGGCGTCGTTGAGGTCGGCCACGGGGAGGTCGACGCTGTCGCTGGCCAGGCTAAAGGCGGTCTCGCCGCCGGCGATGGTGACGTCGACGCCGGTCTGGCCACTGCTTCCCGAGGTGTGGTCCCAGGCCTGGAACTCGAGGCTGGCCGTCTGGCCGTTGTTGTAAGCCAGGTCCGGGACGAAGCGGATGCGGCTGCCAGCGCTCAGGAGCACGGCGCTCCCGGCGCTGAGCGTGTCCGGGAAGGCAAGCCAGTCGCCGCTGTCGCCGGGCTTGTACTGCCAGATCCCTTTGTCAGGCTGGGTCAGACCGGTGACCGCGATGCCGATGGGGTCGTCGTCGGGATCGGTGGCGGGAGTGGGGACCGCGGGGTCGCTGGCGAGCAGTGCCTCGACGGTGTCTCCGGCCGGGTCGGCGGTGTCCTCCGTGATACCGGTAAACCGCAGCCGCGCACTGCGGTTGAGGATGGGAGCGCTGTTGGTGACCACGGTGACCGTGGTGAAATCGAAGCCCTCAAGGCGTTCCTCGGGGTCCCGGACCCCGTCGTGGTTGAGATCGTTCATAACGGCGTCGTCGGTGACCCGGAGGCCGAGGTTGAAGAGGCCGACCGAGCTGAAGGTCACCTGCACGGTTTCGCCGCTGGCATCGTCATAGACGCGGTCGCCGTCGGTGTCCCACTCCCAGGCCATGATGGAGTCAGAGGGATCGATGTCGAAGGAGCCGCCGCCGTTGAGGGTGATGGGCACGCCGACGCGGGCCTGGTACGGCCCCCCGGCAGCCGCGATGGGCGGGCGGGGCGGAATGGCGAGGGTGATGGTAACGGTGTCGACGTCCGAGATGGCGGTGGCGTTGTTGTCGGTAACGCGCAGGGCGACGGTGAGGCTGCGCGGCAGCGAATCCAGCGGATAGGTAGTGCCGGCGGAACCGCCGGGGCTGCCGTTGATCAGCAGGCCCGGCGGCGTGTAGGTGACCTGCACGGTAGGATCGGTGGTGCTGCTGGTGTCGTAGATGCCATCCTGATCCAGGTCCCATTCGTAGCGCACGATGGCGCGGAAGGGGTCGAGGTGGTAGGAGCGGGAACCGTCCAGGCGCAGGGTGACATCGAGGCCCCAGACGCGGTTTTCGCCGGCGTCGGCGACCGGCGGTTGCACGAACAGAGTGGGGCTGAGCATGACCACGGACCAGGCCGTGGTCAGATCATCGCCGACGTAGTTGCTACTGCCGCCGGAGTTGTCTTTGGGCCAGTTGCCGTCGGCGAGTTGCCGGTTGATGAGGCGCCGCGCAATGCCGTTGGTATCGTCCTTGAACCAGTCCAGGCCCGTGCTTTTCAGGCGTTCGACCGCGTGCGGTTTAGCGACGCGCATGGCTTTGGTGAAGGCGTAGTAGGCGTAGTAGGAGAAGCGGTTGTTGTGGCTGCTGTTGGGGTGCCACCAACTCGTGTTCCACTGGCTGGCGATGTAGTTCTCGGCCGTGGCCCAGCGCCGGTCGCGGTCGTCCGCCGCGGTGTTGGGGTCATCGATGGCATTGGCGCCAACGAAAGCCAACTGTACCATGCCGGAGGGGGTGGTGCAGTTACCGTTGCCGGGCCCTTCGTAGCCGAAGCCGGTGCCGTCCCAACTGTAGGTAAGCCAGACGTTGTTGCGGTCCTTGACCCACTGCGGCACCTTGACGCTAAACACTTCTTCGGCGGCGAGCAGGCCGATGGCGCCCCACTGGGCGGCGGAGTTGTCGGGATGCTGGTGCCAGGTGTAGCGCCAGCCGCCGCCCGCGGTGCCGTCCGACTGGCCCCAGGCATAGGCGTCGACCATGTCGGTCACGATCCCCTGGTAAGTCCGGTGCAGGAGCAGCGGCGTACCGGTGATGGCATAGGTGCCCGTCTCTCCGGATGCGACCAACGCATCCATGGCCTGGCCGAGTTCATAGGGCACACGCTGGTCGCTGTTGAGGCTGGTCTCGATGCCGATGGTATTACGGTTGGTATCAGGATCTCCGTAGGTCTGCATACCGATGGCGATGGGGCGCATGGCCGAGGTGATATAGCGCATGCCGCGGCCGGTGGTTTCGACGTAGGGGTCCTGGCGAATGTCGCCGGTTTCGCGGTGGCCGTTGACGTGGAAGCCCTGCAGAGCCGAGGCGGTGGGGCTGATCTTGTAGTTGGCCTCGCCGTAGCCGTTGGCGTTGGTCCAGTAGCCATAGCCGATGGCGGTGTCAGCGTAGGTGCCCGAGGTGAAGGTGTCACGGGTTTGGCGTCCATGGAGCCACCAGAGGCCGTCGTCGATAGCCATATTGATTTCGACGTCGATGGAGGGTGTACGAATCCGGATGGGGTAGGTATCCGTGGCGGTTCTCCCGTCGGCGTCGGTGACGGTCAGGCGGGCGGTGAAGGGGGTACCCTCGATGCCGGTGTAGGTGTGCCGTGCCTCGATCTTGTAGAGGTTCGTGGCCGTTCCTGACTCGGTGGCCGAGCCATCGCCGAAATCCCAGGTGTAGGTCACCGGGGTGGTCTTGCTCCAGCAGACGCCTTTGAGGGTGATCTGTCGGCCACTGAGAGTATCGTGCGGGACTTCGATGCCGCCCTGAATCTGCCAAGGCACGCAGGCCACCACCGGCGCGGCGCTGACGTTGACGCTGCTGGTGTCCACGGCGGTGTGTCCAGCGTAGTCGGTGACGGTGAGAGTCAAGAGGTAGGTTCCGGCAGTCTGGTAGACGTGGTCCAGCCAGGGATTGCGGGTGCGTTGGCTTTGGCCATCGCCGAAGTCCCAGTCGTACCAGCGGATGCCGAAGTCGTCGCGCGAGGAGCGTCCGTTGAGGCGAGTCGGCAGCATCTCGTTGGTGAGGTAGGGTCCGCCGTTGTCGGCTACGGGTGGCAAGCCTGCCAGGACCGTGACGACGGTAGTGGCGGTATTGGACTGCCTGGCGTGGTCGGTGACGGTGACGGTGGGGTGGTAGGTGCCCGGGGCGCTGTAGACCACTTCTACCGAGGTATCCGTGTGGCGAAGGGACGGCGGTAGAACCAGCGGGCCGGCCGGGCCACGGAAGTCCGAACAGAGCGCGACGCCGCTGTAGACGGTCACACCCAGGCGCAGGGGTGAGGTGTCGGCGAAGGTGCTGTCGTAGAGCTGCGTCCAGGTCGGGGTGCCGACCGGGCGCACGTAGTAGGTGGCGCCGGCAGTCTTCAGGTCGATACGGGCCTCGTAAGATCGGCCTTCGCTGTAGGCTCCCTTGTCGCCGCGGTCAGAGCCCTGTTCGTAGACGCGCAGGCGGCCGTTGGTGAAGTAAATGGTGTAGGTGAAGGCGGTGTAGCTATAGTTTGAGCTGGTGTCTTTGAGGCCCCACATCACATTGCGTTCGCTGGAGGTGTTCGGAGCGACGCCAATCCGGCCGGTGTAGGAGGCCCCGGGCGCGCGGGGCGTTGCGGTGGTTGAGACGAGATAGCGGTCTCCCCAGTTCCAGGTGCCGGCGATAATCACCTCGCCGGCTTCCAGGGCCCCGCCGCCCGTATCCCAGTTGAGGGGGGCATCGTAGTCCCAGTCGTAGGTCCAGATGCCGAAGTCGTCCGTAGACTTCGAGGCGTCGAGGGTAATGGGCTGGCCGACTTCGGTGGTGATGTCCGCTCCGGCGTCGGCGACGGGTACGCCGTTGCCGCGCACGGTCGCCTGGGTCGTGGCGCTACGCGCCTGCCGGCCGTTGTCAGTGACGGTCAGGGTGGCGTCGAAGATTCCGGCGCGGGCGAAGACGTGGGTCGGGGTCGCGCCGGTCTCGGTACCGCCGTCGCCGAAGTTCCAGGCGTAGGTCCAGATGGCGATGTCGTCCGTTGATCCGGAACCGTTGAAGGTGTAGGTCCACTGGCCGTTGTGCGCGTAGGTTTCATCGACCAGATAGGGCCCCGCGGGATTGGGGACGGGCGGCTCGTTGGCGGTGACCGTCACGGTCGTACTGGCCCAGTGTTCTTGCAGGGCGTGGTCTTTGACGGTGAGGGTGACGGTATAGGTGCCGACGGCCGCATACTGATGGGTTGGCTTGGCTACGGTGCCGAAGGCGGAACCGTCGCCGAAGTTCCAGGAGTAGCTGCATAGGCCGACATCGTCGGATGAGTCAGCGCGGTCGAAGCTGACGGTCCACAGTCCCGCCAGGGCCGCATATTCGTCGACGGCATAGGGAGCGCCAGGGCGGGCCACGGGCGGGGCGCCGGGCTGGGTGGTAACGGTGGTCTGGGCCGAGGCGGTCTGCAAGGCCTGGTCCCAAACGGTGAGGGTGACGGTGTAGGCGCCGTTGCTGGCATAGGTATGAGTCGGCTTCTGGCCGGTCCCGCTGCTGCCGTCGCCGAAGTCCCAAGCGTAGCGGTAGATGCCGCTAAGTCCGTCGGTGCGCAGGGTGCTGTCCGGATCCGAGGACAGGCCGTCGTCGAACCGGAGGGTCCAGGCGTTGCAGTTGGCGGCGCTCTCGGGGATCACGTAGGGGCCGCCGGGGTTGGCCGTGGGCGGCAGCCCGGAGACCAGCGTGATGGTGGCGCTGTCAGTGTCTTCCTGGAGCACGGAGTCGGTGACGGTGAGCGAGGCATTGTAGGTTCCCTGGCGCGGATACATGACCGTGGGGTTGGCGAGGGCGGACTCGGAATCGGTCACGGTCCAGTCGTCGAAAATGTGGGTTCCGCTGGCGACCGTGGCGCCGAAGCGGAGCGGGCTGTCGGCGCTGTGGGCCGAGGTGTAGATCAGGGTCCAGGCCGGTTGGCCGGTCTGGCGCAGGTAGTAGCGAGCGCCGAAGTAGTCGACATCGATACGCACGTCGTAACTAACGTTGTTCGTGAACGCCGCAACCCTACCGCGACCGCTGCCGCTCTCGTAGATCTGGATCTCGCTATTCACGAAGTAGAAGGCGTAGTAGAACTGGGTGTAGGTGAAGTCGTTGTTGGTGTTCTTCAGCCCCCACATGGCCTCGTTGCCGCTGGTCCTGAGGATACGGGCGCGGAAGGATTGGCCGACGACGCGGGGATACTGCACCACGGTGCCGAGGTAGCGGTTATTCCAGGCGCCGGCGCCGACGATCGTGGCAGCGCCGCCGTTGATGCTAACCCCGGGCGACCAGGTCCACAGGCCGGGGATAGGCATGCCGTCCGGGCTGAGTTGGTTGAAGCTTTCGTTCAGGTTGTTCCCGAGGCGCCAGGCGTAGGTGAGGGGCTTGCCGCTGTCGTCCGTGGAATCGGCGCCATTCAGGGGCACGGTCCAGACGCCACCGACGGCGTAGCGCTCGTCGAAGGTGTAGGGTCCGCCAGCGTTGGCCACGGGCGGGTCGCCGCGCAGGCGAACCAGGCCGACCTCACTGTCTGACCGGCCGGTGGGGTCCGTGACGGTGAGTCGTACCGGGTAGTCCCCTTCGACATTGGGGAAGGTGTGCGCCGCGGTCATGCCGCTGGCGGTGGCCCCAGCGCCGAAGTCCCAGGCGTAATCAGAGGTGGCGCCGACGTCCTGGGGCGCGAGCAGCGACAGTACGGGCACGGAGGCTGCTGGGGCCGACTCCACGCCCAGGACGCTGCCGCTAAGGGCGATCCGTCCCGCTCCTCCACCTGCCCCGCCGCCGCCGCAACCGTTGTTGCCGCCCCCGTTGCCGCCCGTGGCGCTGAGACTGCCCGCGCCAGTGACCACGACGTCAAGCAGAATGCTGCCGCCGGCGCCCGCGCCGCCGCCGCCCATGCCGCAGCCCCCGCCGCCGACGTCGTTGCTGGCGTTGCCACCATTGGCCCCGCTGCTGCGGATGGCCCCGTCTACGACCAGCCGCGCGGCGCGCAAGGCCACGATGCCGCCACCCCGGCCGCCGTTGCCTGGGCGACCGCCGTCTTCGTCGGCGCCGCCCTCGCCGCCGCCCGCGCCGAGGAGCCAGGTCGAAAGGCCCAGATCGCCGCTGCTGCCACCCCCGACGCCGCCCGCGCCGTTGCTGTAGCCGCCCGCCGTGCCGCCCGTCGTGCCATAGCCGCCACCGCCGCCACCGGCGGTGTCAGTACCACTGGAGCCGCGGCCTTGGCCGCCGCCGCCGCCGCTGCCGTTGGCGGCGAACGATTGAGTGCCGCGCCCCAGAGCTGACTCGCCCTGCTGCCCGGTGGCGTAGCGGTACAGCGAGGTACGCGGGTCGGTACCGCGGAAACCGCGGGCGTCGGCATGGATGAGGCCGTTGGGCTCGACGGTGACCGTGCCCCCGGCGAAGAACACCAGGATGCCGCCGCACTTGCCGTCCCACGCCGGGGCGGTCAGGGAGGCGTTGGCGCGAACGGTAACGCTGGTGTAGTTGGGCACACGTACCACCTGCGCCACCTGGGATTCGGCGCCGTCGAAGAGCGTGGACCGATAGGTGTAGGTCAGCCCCGCAGACAGGGTCAAAAGGTTCGTTCCGCCTCCCGCGGCAAC
>CAIZKT010000997.1:0-14992 GCA_903933565.1 uncultured Victivallales bacterium
GGCACCGTGGCGGGGACGACGATCTACGGTTCGGCCATCGTGCCCGTGGATCTCGGCTCGGGCGGCGGGCGCCAGTACGATACACCGGGCGGGACGGGGGGCGGCGCCATCCGTCTGGCGGTGAGCGGGACCTTGACCCTGAACGGGCGGGTGACCGCAGAGGGCACGGACATGGCAGGCAACGGCGGCGGCGGCGCCGGTGGGTCCATCTACGCGACTCTCGGCACGCTGGCCGGGTCCGGCTCGTTCTGTGCGGACGGCGGCAATCAGGGGAGCGGGCGCAGCGCGGCGGGCGGCGGCGGCCGAATTGCCGTCTACTACTCGACCGATGGCGGCTATACGGGCTTCGCGACGTCCACGGCATTTGGCGGCACCACCCCCGGCGCTCGGGCCGGAGAAGGCACCGTCGGGTTCTTCCAGGCGCCGGACCTGGCCAACCCGACGACCGACCCCAATCGCGTGCTGTACGTATTCCACACCTTCCGCTATGAACAGGAGAACTCCACGCTGGTTTTCGGCGGCGTCACGGTGGGCTCGGCGGCGGCCAATGGAGCGACGCTGAAGCTTGCGGGCGGCGCCACGGTGACGGTGAGCGGGACGGTAGCGATCACGGGCAACTCGACGATCCAGATTCAGGGGAAGGACACCACCGGTCAGGTGAACGGCGCCTGGGCCGGAACGGGGGGCGCCATCCATACCGCGAACCTGGTGGTTGAGGCGGGATCGAGTCTGTCGGCGAACGGCCAGGGCTACGCGCAGGAGAGGGGTCCCGGCGCGGGGTTTGAAGGGTGGTACTGCGGCGGCGGCGCCTCTCATGCCGGCGCCGGGACGGGCACCGTGGCGGGGACGACGATCTACGGTTCGGCCATCGCGCCGGTGGATCTCGGCTCGGGCGGCGGGCACCTGTACGAGACACCGGGCGGGACGGGGGGCGGCGCCATCCGTCTGGCAGTCAGCGGGACCTTGACCCTGAATGGGCGGGTGACCGCAAAGGGCACGGACATGGCAGGCAACGGCGGCGGCGGCGCCGGTGGGTCCATCTACGCGACCCTCGGCACGCTGGCCGGGTCCGGCTCGTTCTGTGCGGACGGCGGCAACCAGGGGGGTGACCGCAGCGCGGCGGGCGGCGGCGGCCGAATTGCCGTCTACTACTCGAGCGCCAGCGGCTATACGGGCTTCGCGACGTCCACGGCATTTGGCGGCACCACCCCCGGCGGGCGGGCGGGAGAAGGCACCGTCGGGTTCTTCCAGGCGCCGGACCTGGCCAACCCGACGACCGACCCTAGCCGGCAGCTCCAGGTCTATCACACCTTCCGCTACGAGCAGGCAGGCGGAAGCGCCTCCCTGGGCGGGATCACGCTGCGCTCCGTGGACTCGAGCGGCGCGCAACTGCGACTGGCAAAGAACTTCACCCTGGCGCTGACCGGCAACCTCGCCATTGGCCAAGTGGACGCGGCGAATGCCCATCTCTCCGTCGGCGGCGGCTCGGTCATCCGGGTTGGGGGCACGCTGAGCGTCGAGGGTGAGTCCTCGGTTCTGCTTCAATCGGTCAACGAGGGCGGAATGGCGAGCGGACAATGGCAGGGACAGGGGGTGGAGATCCACGCTGCCGACCTTGTCGTGGGCACGGGCTCCATCATTTCGGCCGACGCCCAAGGCTACGCGCCCGGCGTAGGTCCGGCAGTCGGCTCAGGCAACTCGGGCGGCACCTATGCTGGCATGGGGGGGCGGGGTCCTTGGGGCAGTCCTCTCACCACGACCTACGGCAACGCCTTGGCGCCTTTCGATCTGGGCAGCGGCGGCGGGGCCTTTGACGCCCTGGGCGCCGGCCAGGGCGGTAGCGGCGGCGGCGCCATCTACATCGAGGTCACCGGCCTCCTGACCCTGGAGGGCGAGATCTCGGCCGATGGACAGCACATGAACACCGGACGCGGCGACGGCGGCGGCGCTGGCGGCAGCGTCTACATCGTCACCCACGGGTTGACCGGCGCCGGGATCTTTACCGCCGAGGGCGGGAGCAGTATGCAGAACCGTGGCGGCGGGGGGGGCGGCGGACGCATCGCCGTCCGCTATGCGACGGCGGCCGGCTACACGGGATTTACGGGTACGACCGCCGGGGGCGGCACCGGCGCCAACAGCGGTCAGTCGGGGACCTCGGTCTTCATCGACACCAGTGTTCCCAGGGATCATCTGCGCTTCTACCAACGCTTCGTCCTTGCTGCCGGCAGCCAGGGGCGTTACGGGGCGATCACCTTGGACGATGCGGCCTCTCTGGTAGTTGGCGGCGGCTCGGAGCTGACGGTGGACGGCGCGCTGACCGTGCGTGGCGGCTCGACGGTCTTCGTCATGTCAACGGATTCTGGCGGCCCGGTTGGGGGAGTCTGGCTCGGAGCGGGATCGACCTTTCTTGCCGACACCCTCACGATCGAGGCGGGATCTGGCATCTCCGCGGATTTCCAAGGGTACCCGCAAGACCTCGGACCGGGGTCTGTAGGAGGCTCAGGCAACTCGGGCGGCACGCACGCCGGGGTCGGCGGAACCTACTGGGGCGCCCCCAACCAGAATTCCTACGGCAATGCCTTGGCGCCTTTCGACCTGGGCAGCGGCGGCGGCACCTATGACGCCCTGGGCGGCGGCCAGGGCGGCGCCGGCGGCGGTGCGGTGCGCGTGGTCGTGGCCGGCACGCTGACTCTGGACGGCGGAATCACGGCCGACGGTCAGAGCATGGACACCTCCCGCGCGGATGGCGGCGGCGCCGGCGGCAGTGTGCAGGTGTGGACCGGCGTTCTGACCGGCTCCGGACGGCTCTCTGCGGACGGCGGCGCCAGTGTCTCCTACCGCGGGGGTGGGGCGGCGGCGGCCGAGTGGTTGTTAGCGCCTCGGCGCTGAGCGGCAACGGGCAGATGTCGGCGACGGGCGGTAACGGCAACGGCCCCGGCGGCGGTGGGCAGGTGACTCTGTACACCCCGGTCGGGTCTCCGACCTGGGCCCTTAGCGCCTCTGGCGGCAACGGCGGCACGGCTGGTAGTACCCTGGTTTCGCCGACGCCGGCGTACGCCTGGATCGCCGACGGAAATACGTGCTCCCACGACACCGAGACCCTCTGCTGGGCCAGCGCCGGAGGCGACGCGGCCTCGACCACATTCCGCTTGACTGCGGTCGGCGGCCATGGCGAGATCCTTCTGGCCTCAGGGCCGGTATGGATCATGCGAGCGGACTGGGACACCACCTTTGCCCCTGATGGCACGTACGAACTGCGGGCGACCTTCCTGGACGCCGCGGGAGACGAGGTAGGACGGCTGACGCGGCAGCTCCTGGTGAACAACTCGGTCGTCTGGCATAGCGGACCGATCACCGCCAACGAGACCTGGACGGCCGACCAGGTCCACCTTGTCGAGGGCGATGTCACAATCGCCTCGGGCGTGACGGTGACAGTCGAGCCGGGAACCCTGGTCAAGTTCGTGGACGGCACGCGGGTGACGCTCAGCAACGGCGCCAGTCTGAACGCTGCCGGCAGCGCGGACACCCCGGTCATCTTCACCTCGCTGCGGGACGACACGGCGGGAGGAGACACGAACTACGACGGCTCCACGAGCCTGCCCCAGCCGGGGAGCTGGGATGGGATTGTCATGGTCGGCAACGGCACGTTGGGCCAGAACGACTACACGGAGATTCGCTACGCGCAGGCCAGTCACACCGGAGCTCTGACCGGTGACCAGACCTGGGATGGAAGTTGGACCCATCTGCTGAGCGGCGACGTCATCGTCCCCAACCGCGTGACCCTGACGATTGCTGCGGGCGCGGTCGTCAAGCTCGGCGCGGGCAAGAGCCTGATGGTGCAACCGGGTGGGCGTCTGGTCGCCGTCGGTTCCGTCGCGCTGCCCATCGTGTTCACCTCGGAGCGCGATGACAGCGTGGGCGGGGACAGCAACGGCGACGGATCGACGACGCAGGCCAAGCCCGGCGACTGGTACCGTCTCTACGTGGACGGCGGCGTGGCCTACTTCAACCACGTTCAGATGCGCTATGGCTCCGGCACGGACAGTACCCAGGCGGGGCTGATCCGCAGCAATGGCGCGGCGCAGGTCACGGTCGCGAACTCGATCCTGACGGACGGCTACTATACTGGTATTCTTGCCTGGGGCGGGACGGTGACCGTCACCAACACGGTGATCGCCGGCCTGGACCGCGGCATCTCGGCCCATCCCGGCGGTACCCTCGAGGTCACCAACTGCACCCTGGATGACAACCGCATCGGCCTGCTGCTGCATGGGGGCAGCCTGACGGCGGTCAACTGCATCGTCAGCCATAGCACCGAGTACGGCATCGACAATGACCTCGGTGGGCCGGCGCCCACGGTGCAGTACGGCAACGTCTGGGGCTCTGGGATACTGGACTACCGCGGCGTCACCAACCAGACCGGGCTGAACGGCAACCTCTCTGTCGATCCGCTTTACAGGAGCCGCGCCCACGGCGATTTCCGCCTGGGCTATGTGTCGCCCTGCATCGATGCGGGCGACGGCAGCGTGGCCCCTGTCACCGACTTGGCCGGGGCGCCGCGCTACGACGACCCGCGCAGCCCCAACACCGGCATCCCGGTGGAGATCGAACCCGGGAGCGTGGCCTACGCCGACCTGGGCGCCTATGAGTTCGTCGAGAGCGCCGGCTCAGCCATTGACCTGATCGTGACCGCGGTGGCTGGACCGCTGGCGGCGACGGCCGGCGAGACGGCCACGCTGTCGTGGACGGTGACCAACCTGGGAACCGCGACCGCGACCGGGCCCTGGCATGACACCGTGGCCCTCGTCCGCGACCCGGATACGGCCCCCGTTGCGGTCTTCGCAGGAGAGGTCCTCGTCGGCAGCGGCGTGACCCTCGGTCCGGGCGCGAGTTGCCTGGCTGCGGGCACCGTCCGCGTCCCCGGCAGTACCGTCGGCCTCCACCGTTGGCAGGTGACCACGAATACGCGCGGCGAGGTCTTCGAGGGCGCCAACACGACGAACAACACCGCGGTATCCCTGGCCCCGGTGGTCCTGGCGGTGCCGCTGGTCACGGTGGACGGTGAGGTGCTCACGGGCCAGTTTTCGGCGGTCGGTGAGTCGCAGTGGTTTGCCTTTTTGCCGGAGCCGGGTCAGGACCTCCTGCTCAGCCTCGATCTGGCCGACGCGGCGGGCGCAGTCGAGCTCTACCTCGGCGCCGGCTACATTCCCAGCCCGCAGCACTTCGACAGTCGCCAGACGGAGTGGAACTCGGCGCGAGTCAGCGCGCTGGTCGTCAACTCCACCGCCCAGACCTATTACGCCCTGGTCCGCAACACGGCGCTCTCCGGCAGCCGCGCCGATTTCACCCTCGGCGCCGCGGTTCTCGATTTCCAGTTGAACTCGGTCTCGCCGAGCGCGGTGGGGAATAGCGGCCCGGTGACGCTGAGGTTGCGGGGCGGGAAGCTGACGGGGGCGCTGACCTACCAGCTCGTGGATGCCGAGGGTGGGGCGCGCGCCGCCACCCAGGTGTATGTGGTTGACTCGGCGCAGGTCTGTGCCAGCTTCGATCTGACCGGCGCCACCCCGGGCAGCTACTCGGTGCGGGTCAGCACCGCCCTCGACACCGCGGAGCTGGAGGGGGCGGTCACGGTGACCGCCACCGTCCCGGGGCGTTTTGAGGTCAACCTGATCATGCCTGCACTGGCCCGGGTGGGCCGGGTCTTCAGAGCCTACGTGGAGTACGCCAATGTGGGGGGCTCCGACCTGGTTGCCCCGATTCTTTACGTCAGGAGTGCGGACGGCGCTTTGTTCACCCGTGACCTTACGGCCTCACCCGCGGTGACCGAGGACGAGTTCCTGGCCGTGGCGGCCCAGGCTCCGGTCGGCATTCTGCAACCGGGCCAGAAGGTGACCGTGCCGCTGCTGGTGCGGGCCCTGCGCGGCACCACCCAGCTCGAGGTCTCCTACATCGATACCAACAACGACACCCCGATGGCCTGGGCCTACCTGGCAGACCGTCTCGCCAGCACCTATGGCGCCGACCCGCAGTTTGCCGCGGTGCTGGCCGCGATGAAGACCACGATCGGCACCACCTGGGGTGACTACGACCGCAGGCTCGCGGCCAATGCCAGCCTGCTCCCCGCCGCCCTGGGTGATCCGGCCGAGCTCAACCGCCTGCTCAACCTGCAGTACCGACGCGTCCAGGCGACGCTGGGCGCTTCCCTCAGCGGCCGGGTCGACACCACGGCCCTGGGCCGGTCGCTGGCAGGTCAACGGCTCGGCGCGACGCTAGCCAGCGGGGTGGGCGGCGCGCTGGCCACATACATCCTCAACGACGGCTCTTTTGTCCTGCCACGGGTGGCCGCCGGAACCTATGTGCTGGAGGTGCAGGGCGCCGACGTGGGTGCGACCACCCCGGCCACCCTCAGCGTCGCTCCGGGCACGCCGCTGGCGGGAGTGGTTGTGACCGTGGCGCCGCAGGACCTGGTCAGCGGCACGGTGCGGGACGCCACCGGGGCAGCGGTGCTGCCGGGGACGCTGGTCTGGGCCCTCTCCGGAGAGGATGTCGTCGGCGTCGGTCCGACCGACGCCGCGGGTCGCTACACCCTGACTGGGGTGCCCCCCGGAACCTACACCTTCGTCGTGAACGCCGAGGGTCAGGCACAGCTCCGGCAGGAAGACCTCGCGCTGGCGGCGGGCAACCCCACGCTCGACCTCACCATGCAGCCCCAGGCCGTGATCGCCGGCACCGCAGTCCTGCCCGCCGGGGCGCCCGCCGCCGGGCTCTTCGTCTTCGCCACCCCGACGGAAGGCGCCGCGCCGCTGGCCCTGTTCAGCGCCGCGGGTGACGCCGACGGGAACTTCTCGCTGGCGGGGCTGCCCGAGGGTTCCTATGAGCTCAGCTTCAGCGATTTCTCGGACGGCCTTCACGAGGCCGCCGTCGCGGGCCTCGTGGTCGCCGCCGCTGGTCGGCTCGACCTGGGCACGGTGCCGCTGGCGAGGGTGGCCAAAGACTGGCTGCCCGCGCCAGCGCCCAAGGCCTCCGGCGCCCCCACCAAGGGCCTCTCGATGGCGGGCACGGACGACGAGTCCATCTATGATCCGGGCGCCTACGAACCGCTGCTTTCGGCCTGGCACGCAAAGGTGCTCGCGCTCCAGGGTTATCTGCGGTTGTCCCTGCTCCCCACCGAGTATGAACTTTTCGGGCGGGAGGTCTCGATGCTCTGGAACGAGTTCATCAGTTCCACCTCGGCCGACCCCGCGCCACGGCTGTCGTATGGCGCGGACTCCCAGATCGTCGAGGGCGCCACCACGCCTTGTGGCAGTGGCTTCCGTAGCTATGACCTGAAGGACGGCACCGAGAACATCCGAGTACAGCAGATCCGGGATACCGTGCTGGCGGGGGTGAAGGCGAAGTTCAAGCAGGGCACGCTCACCTGCGACCAGATCATCGAGAATAACGGCAGCAAGGTCTTTCTCCTCACGGTGGAGAACTTTCCCAGACTCGAGTTCAGGTTCGGCAAAGAGGGCAGCCCCATGCATAACCTCCTGAATCTGACCGGATACCCCTATATCACCCCGCAAGGGAAACCCGACACTAACGACCAGATGGGCTCCTACTCGGGCGCCTATAACATCCCCTCCAATATCGCCGGCGGCACCGGTACGGCGCAGCCGTTCACGACGCCGGGCACAGGAGTCGGGCAGCAGTACCATGACACCCGCCACTGGACCGGCCTGGTGCGGGCGACGGTCGCCGGCAAAGGCCAGGTCACTCTTCATTACGAGGTCGACTGGGTCGCCAACGACACCATCGACTTCAGGCCCGGGGACCTGGGCATTCCCATTCAGCACGCGCTCACCGTGCCCATGGCCTTCCTGGAAGCCGCTGGGCGAGCCTTCGACGTGCCGTTCCACGTTCAGTACAAGGACGAACGCTTCGCGCCGCAGACCTTCACCATCGAGGAGGGCCAGCCCCCCGAGTGTCCGGATGCGGAGCGGCCCCCCAAGCCCGACAAGCCCGGCGGGCAAGGCGGCACCTCGAGCAATGAAGCGACGGACCCCAATGAGCTGGTGGGACCGGCAGGCTTCGGGCCGCAGGGATTCGTGCAGGCGCAGCAGGTATTTCCGTACACCGTCCACTTCGAGAACGTGGCCACGGCGAGCGCCCCGGCGCAGCAGGTGGTAGTCACCGACGCGCTCGACCCCAATCTGGATGGGGCCACCTTCCAGCTCACCCAGATTGGCTTCAACGACGTGGTCATCGAGGTGCCCGCCGGACTGCAGGAGTACACGACCCAAGTCAACGTGGGCACCGACTTGAACCCGGTCAAGGTCAGCGTCAGCTTCGATCCCGCGACCGGCTTGATCACCTGGGACCTGCTGTCGGTTGACCCGCTGACTGGCCTGCTGGTGGAGGACCCGCTGGCCGGCTTCCTGCCGCCCAACCTCAGGGCTCCGGCCGGCGAGGGCTACGTCTCGTTCACCGTCCGGCCGAAGGCGGGGTTGCCCTCGGGGACGCGGATCAGCAACCAGGCCAGCATCGTCTTTGACGTCAATGCGCCGATCCTGACCAACACCGTGCTGAACACCCTCGATGTCGGGGTGCCGGTGGGCGCGGTGACCGCGTTGCCGGTCTACTCGCCGTACCCGGACTTCACCGTGAGCTGGACGGGGACCGACGACCCGGGTGGCTCGGGCGTCGCCTCGTACGATGTCTTCGTGGCCGAGGACGGCGGCCCCTTCACCGCCTGGCTCAGTCGCAGCCCGGCAGCCAGCGCCGTGTTTCCGGGCCGGCGTGGGCATAGCTACGCTTTCTATGCGGTGGCGCGCGACGGGGTGGAGCACACCGAGGTGCAGGCTGAGCCTCTGGCTGAAGCTCAGACGCGGGTGCTGATGATCTATGATGACGTGGACCGCGACGGTCTGCCGGACTGGTTCGAGGCAGTGATCATCAACGCCGACCCGGGCGACGCCATCGTGGACTTTACCGACGTGCAGCCGGGGGGTGACTTCGAGACCGTACCGCCCCACGGCGCGTCCCTGGCCGTAGTGGGCGCGGTAGGCGTGGCCTCTGGCGGCGGTCTGTGGGACCTCACCGGTGAGTACGCCACGCCCACGAAAGGGAATCGGCTGACCCTGGACCTGCTGCACGACACCAAGGGCAAGCTCTCCGGCACCGCGACCTACACCCTGGCGGAAGGGCCCGTCGTCTCCATGCCCATCCGCGGCAACGTCAAGGGCTCCAGCGGCAGCCTCACCATGGTCGGCACCCTGCGGGGCAGCTCTCCGAGCCGCGCGCTCAGCGTCTCTCTGCGGCTGGGCCTGACCCTGGACGCCAGCCGACGCAAACTCACCGGGCCGCTGTCCGGCAGCATTCGAACCAGCACGGGAACCACAACGGTCAACGATACGGTCAGCTTCGACCTCGAAGGCAACATGAAGGGCACTTGGACGCTGGAGTTCCAGCTCGAACCGAGCGGGCGGGCGATCACCGGCAGCGCCAGACTGACGCTCTCCAATGACGTGAGCCACTCCTTCCTGGTCAGGGGAAGGAGTGTCGGTCAGAGGGCGCTACTGAGCCTGGCGGGTGCCCCAACCGATCCGGCCGCCAAGGCCATCGCAATCCGCACCACGGTCACCCCCATGGTGGGCGGTTGGGCCCGGCTGGAAGCTCTGCTGGGCAGCGGCTACGGGCAGGTCCTGCGACGCTGAGCCGCCGTCTGGAGGGCGAGTGGTCCGCCGCACCGGACGCGAAGGCGCCCGCGAGCCGTTCGCTTCCGGTTGGCCGCGAGGCGCGGCCACGGCTCAGCGGGACCTGCGTCCCTGGGGAGCTTCGCAGTCCACCACCCCGCGACTATCAGCAATATGAAGCTAAAAGTCGAGGGTTGACCCCGTTACTTCGCCACGGGCACGAAGGCGAGGAAATCGAAGGCGAGGCCATCGTTCAGGTTGACCATGCGGAGGAGATGTTTTCCTTTGGCCAGGCGGAGGGGGAGTTCCTGGTTGCCTTTGTCTCGCAGGGACACATAGACCCAGTCCGTGGGCGTCATCCCGAAGCCCCCGGACGGCGGGAAGGCGAGCGCTTCCGCCTCCGGGCAGGGGACGTTGCCGTCAACCAGGAGTTGCCGGCGGGTCCCCTCGCTGTCGGTGGCGTAATGGAAGCGCAGCGCGTACATCCCGTCCGCCGGTATCTCGACTTCCCATTCCAGCCAATGGCCGACGTCGGTGTGCCAATAGCTGACGATCTTGTCCCAGGCGCCTTCGCGATCATTGAACACCTGGCATTCGCCCTTGCCTTGGGCCTTGAAATTCTCCGCCTGTACGACCGTCACGCCCTCGTTCAACCAGGCCGGCTTCTTGAACGGGCCCGCGGCGGCGCCGTTGGCGCTCGCCGGGACCGTGCTCCAGGGAAGGCCCAGGGCCTGCATGTCGGCCAACACCCGCGGGCCACCGCGGTAGTAGGAACCGCTGCCATAGTCCGAACCGCGTTCGCCGTACGGCAGCGCCTTGGTCAGCGGATGCTCGAAGCGTTTGTCGCCGGTCCACAGGTAGGCGCGGGCAATGCCTTCCACCATGTAGGGGATGGTGCCCCGGCTGTACTTCATCTTCGGGCATGAGGTATAGCGGAACCCCGCCACGTCCTCCGAATAGCATTCGTCCAGGAGGTAGCGCGCGCCCGCAATCAACGCTTCCTTCGCCTCAGGCTCGCCCGTCATCTCGTGGTAGTACTTGATGCCGGACAAGAGCAGCGCGATCATGAAATTGGCCTCGCCGCGGTGCCGGGGCTCGCAATGGCAATGCCCGGGGACCAGCATCCGGCTCCAGCCACCAACCTGCTGCGTGCGCCCTGGCTCGACCTGGTAGTCCGGCAGGGGGCGCGGCACCTTTTCCTGGTAGGTGTAGACCGTGCGCATGATGAGTTTTGCGGCATTGAGGTAGGCCGGGTCATAGGTGGCGGAATAGGCGGCGGCGTCCATGATCAGGCGCCAGGCTGGATTGCGCAGTTCCCCGGCGAGGTGGTAGTAGTTGGCATGGCCCGTGGTCACATGGTAATCCGCGGTGCCCAGCCCCGCGCTCCAGGCGTCTTCCTCGCCCGAGAGGAAGTACTGCCACAAGTGCCCCTCGCACCAGGAATGGGTGGCGCTGCCGCCGCCGCTGTCCCAGGCATCCGCGCCCTTGGGAGACTTGCCGTAGTATCCACCATTGTGTCCGAGCTGGTGGATGTAGACGCGGCCCACCGGCTCCTTCCCCGGAACCCAGTTCTCGATATCGACATCGCGGTTGTGCTTCTCCGCCTCGGTGGCCAGATGGTAGGCTTCCTCGTTGCCGGAACGGACGTACTCCAGGAGGAACGCTGCGGGGTTGTCATACTCGCCGTTCCCCCAATGAACCCCGCGCTCGCCGAACCAGTCGCCGAAATTCAGCATCCCGTAGTCGCCGCGTTTCTCGCGGGTTGGGCGATATGCCGCCAGGTTCCGGTCGACATTCTTTTCATAGCCACCAAACAGCGCCTCGTTGCGAGGGGCGATGGAGTAGAACGCGCCGGAACCGCAATACCAGGCTGCGGGCGCGGTCGCCAGCAACGGCCTCTGGAAGGCGTTGGCGGCCGCCTGAGCGGCGCCTGCGTCCGCTACCGTCCCCAGGAGGACCTCGTGCGTCTTGCGCAGGCCGCGGCGGAACTTGTAGTGCCCTTCGCGCAGGTAGAAGTAGTACTTGGTGCTGTTGACATCAAAGGGGAAACTGTCGTAGTAGCCTGCCTCGAAATCCGGGCAGAGGTCGAGCTTGACGCTGTCCGCCCCGACTCGGAAGCCCTTCGGGTAGAGCTCCCAGAACTGGCGCAGGACGATCAGGTCGTTGCCGCTGCGGAACTGGCCGCTGAAGCGTCCGTCCAGCGGTTCCCCGCCATTCAGCACGTACTGTTTGAACTCGCGCTGATAGAGATTGTCTGCCGCCTTCAGCTCGAGGCTCTTGCCATCCTTGAGTTCCGCCTGCCAGGCCTGGCCGGCGAGAGGGATGTCAAGATAGATCTCCTCGAAGTTGCTGTGCGTCGCCTTCCCCTGCACCAGGAAGCTGTGGGACAGCTTCACCAACGGCGAGCCCGACCAGAATTCGTAGCGTGCCATGACCGTCAGCGCCGGCGCCCCGTCCGCGCCAGTGAATTCCACCACGGTCTTGACCTGGGCGTATTCCTGACCATTGTCGCAGATCGTGATCGTCGCGGCTCCCGTGCCGGTGGCCATGGCCTCCCCGCCGCTGGTACGAGCATAGGTGCGCACCGGCTTGCCCGCGGCCAGCAGCAGTTCGCCCTGCGGCGTGATCTGGAAGCGCGCGGCGCCAGTGTCGATGATCACGCCCTGCGGGTTGCCGTCCAACCGCGCCAGCTTCTGCCCCTCCCAAACCGTGGCCTGCACCTCGGCGCCGTATTCCAGTTCATAGTTGACTTTGGCTTGCGCGGGGCAATCGGCCACGAAGGTCACCAGCACCCACTTGACGCTGTAATCCGGCCAGTAGGCGGTCTCGCGAATCTCCGCCCGCCGCGGCTGGCCATCGGCCAAGAGCCGGACATTTCGCGCCGAACCCAACCTCCCCTGGGGGAAGGGGATGCCACTGCGTACGAGCCAGCGCTGGGCCGGGGTCGGATGCGGATTGTTCAACCCCAGCGGGATCCGCTCACTCCCCGCCACGCTTGGCGGAACGGGGGGGCGCACCGGCGTGAAACGGAGGGTCTCACTGTAGACCGGCTTGCCCTGCAGGTCCCGGCCAACCGCCCGGGCCTGGTACTCCCTGCCCTGGTCCAGCCCCTGCAACAGCGCTCGGTGCAGCAGCCTGGTGCCCGGAGACTCAGAGGCCAGGGCGAAGTCACCGATCCCGTACTCCAGCCGCGTCGGCGCCGGATTCTCGCTGATCCAGGAGAAGCGCACCTCCCCTGATCCATCCGGGGCCACCCGGAAAGCCAGGCAGTCAACCTTGCAGGACTGCTCCCTCGGTGGAGGTGGTTCGGGCATGAACAACAGGTAGTGGATGGGCAGCGGCGCGGTCCCCGATAAGGCGACCAGTTCGACCAACTCCCCGCCCTTGAAGTCGATCGCCTCATCCAGCCAGTAGAACCAGTAGTTGTTGTTGGCGGCGTTGATGGCTGCCAAGCCCTTCTCCACCCCGTCGACACGAATCCCAACCCGCGCTCCCGTCCGGTCGAAGATCATGAAGCCGGCGTGGAACTTCCCTTTGGGCGCGGGGCAGGCCGCCGTCGCCTCCGGGCGCAGGGGCTTGATGTGGCCATACTCGAGGGTCGTGTAGTAATCGATGTCGAAGCCGCTCAACTCCAGCTTGTCATACTCGATCGCGACCGTGGTCGGGGCGCTCAACAGGGGCCGGATGACATCCAGACCATAGGCGCGGCTGACCCCGCCGAGCGCTTGCCAGCCCTCGGTCTGTCGCGCCATCTTGGTCCCCGCTTGCAGCGCCAAGTCCTTGACCTTCACCCGCGGGCTGGTGTCGCTCATCGGCGGGTTGGGGGTGCCCGCGGTGTGGGTGAGCATGAAGACCCCGAATTCCGCCCCGGCCGGAGTGGCTTTGATCGGCAGGTCGGCGCAGAGATAGAGGCAGTTGCCACTCACCGCATAGCGCAGCTTGCCGTCGCCGCAAGCCGAGGCCTCCACCCCGAACAGGCTGAGCGAGGCTGTTCCGGCGGAGACGACCAGCATGACATCGCAGCCGGTGATGCTCTCCTTCTCGCCCATCTGCCGCCCCGTCTTCTGGTCATTGTCCACATCCAGGTAGAGGATGTTGGTACTTGTGGCCACCGGCGGTGGCCCGGCAAAGGTGACGCGGAACAGGTAACGGTCTTCGGCGACATGGCAGGCCGCCACCTCCAGAATGTCCATGCCTGCCACGTAGGACGCCTCGGCCCGGCGCTTCTCCGGGAGAGGGCTGCTGGTGATGACCGGCACAAAGACAGCGGCGCTCTTCGGATCCGTGCGGAAGTTACGCTCGACGCGGTTGCTGAGGCCATCGCCATCCTGGTCGAGGTCAAGTTCGAGGTCTTCCGGCGGGCTGATCTTGAAGCGGTGGATGACCGCCTTACGGGTGGTGTCCTTCATCGCCGGAACGGGCTTCTCGGGCGTGGTCAGCGAAGCGCATTCAGCCTCCATGGCGAAGGATACCGTGTTCCGCACCGGCTCGACCGGCAAGCAGAGCACGAAGTAGAGCGACTTGCCCTTGCGGAACCAGGGAATCTCCTGCGAACCGCCGTCAGTGCCATCCGCCTTCCAGTTCTGGACGCTGGCTTTCCCCTGCTTGAGAGACAGCTCCAGATCCGCGCCGCGCCGGGGCGAGGAGGCGTCGTCGGGCTGGTTGCCGGTAGCCTCATTCCGGTCGGTGTCGAGAGCGAGGGAAAAGAGGCTATTCTCGACCGCCGGGACGTCCCCAAAGCTGACTTGCCAGAGGAAGTACTGGCCGGAGAGGTGTGCCAGGTAGACGTCGTAGATGTCCATGCCCGGCTCGTAGGTGATCTTGCGGGAGAACATCTCGTTCTCTCGCCCGTCCACCAAGATCAGGGTGGTGTCGGGCAACTTCCCCTCCGCTTTGGCCAGCAGCGCCGCCAGCGTCCCAGCGTCCGCTTGCGCGAACACCCGGACAGCGCCAAGACAGAGCCACGCCGCCAACACCCGCATCGATCTGGATTGCGCTGCCATGTCCCTGGTCTCCCGTGAAATTAGCGGGCGGGGCTTCCCACCGCAGGTTTCCGCGCTGGCCCCTGTGGTTCTGCAAGCGCCTCTACCATCAGGACAGACCGCGGAATGTCAAGAAGAGCGGCGACGACCGCCGGGCGGTTTCAAGAGACCGCCCCCCGCTGGATCCAGCAGGCGTCTGCCATGACCCCGCTCGCCGCCCTGGAGCCCGCGCTGCCCAGCCCGTTTCGGGCGGGTTCGCGGTACCCCTCTGTCGCCCTGGAGCCCGCGCTGCCCAGCCCGTTTCGGGCGGGTTCGCGGTATCCGCTGTCTGCAAGA
>CAIZKT010000998.1:0-7374 GCA_903933565.1 uncultured Victivallales bacterium
CGTCGGCACGGGGGATACCGCGAACCTGCCCGGAACGGGCTTGGCATCGCGGGCTCCAGGGCGGCACGGGGGATACCGTCGGCACGGGGGATACCGCGAACCTGCCCGGAACGGGCTTGGCATCGCGGGCTCCAGGGCGGCACGGGGGGCAGGGCAGACGCCTGCCAAATCTAGTGGGGGTCTCTTTTTGAAACAGCCCTGTTTAGGGCGGGGAACCTGCGGCGTCGGGGCACACTCTTACAGGGGAGTGGAGGAAGGGACGGCGAGCTTGGAAGCGGACCGGGGGTCCTGTCAAGGGCGGCCGGGAGGGTCTGAATTAACTCGCCCCTGGATAGAGTCGCCAAGCTGTGGGCCGCGGTCACGTGGAGAATCGTCTCTATGCCCTTACACGGGGGATGGGTGAGGCTGGCGCCATTCGCGGTTGCGACCGTGGTCGGGTTTGCCGGGTTGGCGGCCGAACCGGCCCCGCCCGCCGCGCCGCTGGAAATGGCGCTGCCGTCGGTCATCCGCCAGGCGGTCGAGCGTAATCCGGGACTGCGGGCGGCGCGTTCCCGTTGGCTGGCTGCCGTCGAGCTCTATCCTCAGGCGTTGTCCCTGCCGGATCCCATGCTGGAGTATCGCTACACGGCGATGGACACGTCGACCCGGCTGGGGGTGAGCCAGGTACTGCCGCCGCCGACCATGATCCTGGCTGAGAGTCGCATGGCCTTGGCCGAGGCACAGATGGCGCGGCTGAAGGTGGACCTCGCCCTGCGCGATCTGATCGTCGACGTGAAGATCAGTTTCCATGAACTCGCCTACCTGGAGCGGGCGATCACGATCACCCAGCAGAACCACGACCTGTTGCAGCATATCGAGTCGGTGGCGGCGGCACGCTACGCCCAGGACCAGGCGACACTCAACGACCTCCTGAAGTCACAAGCGCAGACAGCACAGCTCGACTACGACCTGGTTCTCCTGCGCGAGCTGCTGGAGGTGGAGCGTGTCCGCCTGGCGTCGCTGCTCGACCTGCCCTCGGCGACGCTTTTCGGACCGGTCGTAGCCTCGTCGTTGGAGCCGTTGGAGTTGACGTCCGAGGAGGTGGAACAGCGGGCTCTGGTCGGCCGTCAGGAGATCGAGTTGATGCGGGTCGAGGTAAAGCGGGCAGGCCTGGGCGTCGACCTGGCCGAGTCCAGGTGGTGGCCGGAGCTCAAGCTGATGGTGACGACGGTGGCCGACGCGGGCACGGGGGAGCGGCTGGATGCCAAGGATGCCTGGATGGCGGAAGTGAGCGTGTCCCTGCCTCTCGACGTGCGCAAGAAACGAGCCGGTGTACGCCAGGCGCTGGCGGAGCGCGAGGCGGCGGCGGGCGATCTGCGCGCCATGGCGGCGGAGACCCGTGCGCTGGTGCGCAAGGCCTACTTTGCGGCCCACAATGCCAGGCGCCTGGTGGACTTGTACGAGAAGACGCTGATTCCCCAGGCAAAGCAGGCGATGGAGATCGCGGAAGCCTGGAACGTGGACAAGGAGAAGAACCTCCCCGGCCTGCTGGAGACGCAGAGCACCTGGCTCAACTTCAACCTGGCGCGGCTACGGGCCATGACGGACTACCAGCAGAGTCTGGCGCGTCTTGAGCGTCTCGCGGGCGGGCTTCTGACAGCGCCACAGCCGCTGGAGGCGACGCCATGAACCGCCTGCTATACCTGAGCATGCCGCTCCTGCTGGCCGGTTGCCTCGGCGGCCAAGCCTATCGGCAGATGCGCCGGGACGCCGAGGGCCCGCCCTCGTCGGCGTACTACCACCATGAGATCAACCTGCCGGTCAGCCCGGCCCCCGCAACCACGGCCGACACCAGGTTGGCGGAGGTGGAAGCCCGCTTGCAGGCGGCGGCCAAGAAGGGCCAGGCGCAGGACGCCGCGGCAGACCCCGAAGGGCTGGGAATCTCCGCGGATCGGCGGCGCGTGGCCGCGGCCAACAATGCCGACCCGACGGCGCTGGCCGCCGCGCTCAAGGGGCCGCTGGCACTGCCGCAATTCCTGGCCTTAGTCTATGAGCGTAACCCCGGCATCGCCGCGGCGCGGCAAGACGTCCGGGCGGCTTTGCTGCGCTATCCGCAGGCGAGCGCGCTGGACGACGTCCTGGCGCAGTACAACGCCTTCACCAAGCAGCTCGATACGTTGGTGACGGTGCAACCGCAGAAGGCGATGACCGCGATGCAGTTCCCCTATCCCGACGTGGCCGCGCTCAAGGGGCAGGTGGTGGCGATCGACGTGGCCCTGGCGCGGATCGATCTCGAGCGGCGGACGCGCGATGCCCTGACCGCGGCCCGCCTGGCGTGGCTCAACTACGCCTACCTTCACACCGCCAGCGCGATCACTCACGAGAACGTCGACCTGCTCGATTACCTGTCGCGCGTCACCCAGACCCGCTACCAGGACGGCCAGGCGCTGTACGGCGATGCCCTCTCCGCCCAGATGGAGACGGCCATGGTTGCGGAAGAGGAACGGATGCTGCAGGACCAACTCGGTGCCGCGCGGGCGGCGCTCAATTCCTTCCTGGATCGTCCCGCGGAGTCCGCCCTGGGCGACCCGGAAGAGCCCCCGGATGTGACTCTGAAGCCGACCCTGGAGGAGGTCGTCGCGCTGGCCCTGCGACAGCGGCAGGAACTGCGGCGGCAGCGCGTCGAGATCCAGCGGATGGAGACCATGGTGGAGATGGCGACACGCATGGCCACCCCGGACCCGACGACCGGGGCGTCGTACCTCGACACCCGGGCGAGCATCGTCTCCGGCACGGCCGCGACGGCGAGCGGAATGGGCGGCGAGAGGGGGTCAAGCACCTTCGACACCCAGCCCCGACTCGGCACCGCCCAGGCCGCGCAGTACGGCCGCGAGAACGCCTATATCGCCGAGACCGCCGCCCGGGTCGAGGCCATGAAACGGATGCTGGCCGACCTGGAGAACGAGAGGCGCGCCATGGTTCAGGAACGCTGGGCCGACCTGGCCACCGCCGCGCGGCGCGGCCAGGCGCTCTACCGCGACTCGCAGATTCCCTTGGCGCGCCAGGCCCTCCAGGCCGCGGAGACTGCCTACAGCAACGGCAAGGCCGATTTCATGACCTACATCGAGGCGCAGCGGACACTGCTGCGCTACCAGCTCGAAGCCGAAGAAGCGCGGCGGGACCACCGGGAGGCTCTCGCCCGGCTGGAACAGACGGTCGGCGTCAGTCTGCCGGTCGACCCCTAAGTTCCGGCCAGCCTGCGGTCGTACACGCCAGGAGTCCGCATATGCCATCTTCACCGACCCAACTCGCCGCTCCGCCGTCCCCTCCGAGTTCGCCGCTGACGCGCGGCCATGGCGGGCGCGTTGTGCTCTGCGTCCTGGTCGTTGCGGCGGTGCTCGGGGCGTATTACGTCGGCCGCGGCAGCTTGCCGTTCGGGCCCACGAGTACGGTCGGCCAAGTGGCCGCCAAGTACCACTGCCCGATGCACCCGACGGTGGTGTCGGATACCAAGGGCAGTTGCCCGATCTGCGGCATGGACTTGGTGCTGATCGAGAGGGGCGTCGGGGACCAGGCTGGGCCGGGGTCGGGAGTGCCGGGCCTGGCGGTCGTGTCGATCACGCCGGAAACCCGCCAGCGCCTGGGGCTGACGCTGGGCACGGTGGAAAAACGCGCCCTGACTCGCGAAGTCCGCACCTCGGCGCGCCTCAGTGCCGATGAGACGCGCCTGTTCAAGGTCACGACCAAGATCGAGGGTTGGGTCGACGTCCTCTTCGTCAACGTAACCGGCCAGGCGGTCAACAAGGGCGACCCGCTGCTGACGATCTACAGCCCGGATTTGGTCTCGGCCCAACAGGAGTACCTCACCGCCCTGCAGGCTACGGAGGCCTCCCCGACCACGAATGCCGCGGGCTCGGCGCGCCGCGGTGGCGAGGCCCTTCTAGCCGCCGCCCGGCGTCGGTTGCAGCTTTGGGACATCAGCGAGGCCCAGTTGCAGCGTCTGGAGAAGAGCCGCGCGGTAGAGAAGACGATGACGCTGTCCGCCGGCGCCAACGGCGTGGTGCTGGAAAAGAACGTCCTGGCTGGGCAGAAGATCATGCCGGGCGACAACCTGCTGGTCATTGCTGATCTGAGCACGGTCTGGGCCGAGGCCGACCTCTACGCCTCGGACTTGCCCTACGTGCAGGTCGGCATGCCGGTCGAGGTCACGCTGCCGTACTGGCCCGGCAAGACGTTTACCGGCAAGGTGACCTTCCTCTCCCCCATTCTCGATCCGGCGACGCGCACGCTGTCGGCCCGCCTGGTGATCCCGAATCCCGAGTTGCTGCTGAAGCCGAACCTGTACGGTGATGCGCGACTGTCCTACCCTCTGGGCGAGGTGCTGGCCGTGCCCGAAGCCGCGGTGATGCGCACCGGCGAACGCATCTACGCCTTCAAGGACGGCGGCGACGGGCGGCTCATCCCAACCGAGATCCAGCTCGGCCCGCGCAGCGGCGACTACGTCCAGGTACTGGCCGGCCTCGCCGCAGGCGATACCGTCGTCACCAGCGCCAACTTCCTGGTGGACAGCGAGTCGTCGCTCAAGGCCGCGCTTGCCGCGATGGGCGCGGGCAGCAGCCCCGGAACCAAGCCATGAACCCAGAACCCACGTCACCCCAGAACACGCTGACTGCGAGGGTTATCGCGTGGGCGGCGCACAACCGTTTCCTGGTGATCAGCCTCACGGCCGCGGCGGTGGCGTATTCGCTCTACGCCATGAAGTCCATCCGTCTGGACGCGATCCCGGACCTCTCGGACACGCAGGTCATCGTCTACACGAAGTGGGACCGCAGTCCGGACATCATGGAAGACCAGGTCACCTACCCGATCATCACGGCACTGCTTGGGGCGCCCAAGGTGAAGGCGATTCGCGGCTTCTCGGACTTCGGCTTCAGTTATGTCTATGTCATCTTCCAGGACGGTACCGACATTTACTGGGCGCGCAGTCGGGTGGTCGAGTACCTGCAGAAGATCACCGGCAGCCTGCCGCCTGGGGTTACCCCCGCCCTGGGTCCGGACGCCACCGGGGTTGGCTGGGTCTACCAGTACGCGCTGGTGGATAAATCCAGGAAGCACGACCTCGCCCAACTGCGGTCGTATCAGGACTGGGTGCTGCGCTACGCTTTGCAGAGTGTCCCGGGCGTGGCCGAAGTGGCCGGCATCGGCGGTTTCCAGAAGCAGTACCAGGTCACCGTTGACCCGAACCGGCTGCAGGTCTATGGCCTCTCGGTGATGGAGCTGACCGAGGCTATTCGGCGGAACAACAATGAAGTCGGCGGTCGCCTGATCGAATGGACGGGGCGCGAGTACATGGTGCGGGCCCGGGGCTACATCCAGGACCCCGACGCGCTCGGCAAGATCGCCCTCAAGACCAGCGCCCAGGGGACGCCGGTCTTGCTCAAGGACGTGGCGGACATCGCGCTGGGCCCGCAGATGCGCCGCGGCATCTCCGACCTTGACGGTGACGGCGACACGGTGGGCGGCATCGTGGTCATGCGCCATGGCGAGAACGCCCTGAACGTCATCAAGCGGGTCAAGACCAAGCTGGAAGAGATGAAGCCGTCGCTGCCGGAGGGGGTCGAGGTGGTCAGCACCTACGACCGCTCGACCCTGATCCAGGAGTCCATCGACACCCTGAAACACGAGCTGTTGGTGGAGATGATCGTGGTCAGCCTGGTGATCCTGTTCTTCCTTTGGCATATCCCGTCGGCGATCGTGCCGATCATCACCATCCCGATCTCGGTGGTACTTTGCTTCATCCCGATGTTCTTCATGGGTATTTCCTCCAACATCATGTCGCTGGCGGGCATCGCCATCTCGATCGGGGTACTGGTGGACGGTGCGATTGTCGAGGTTGAGAACGCCTACAAGAAGCTCGAACGCTGGCAGGAGGAGGGTCGTCCGGGCGACTTCCATCAGGTGCGGCTGGAAGCCTTGCAGGAGGTCGGGCCGTCGGTGTTCTTCTCGCTGCTGGTGATTGCGGTGTCGTTCCTACCGGTGTTTACGCTGATCGAGCAGGAAGGCCGCCTGTTCAAGCCACTCGCCTACACCAAGACACTGGCCATCGCCATGGCCGCGTTCCTGGCGCTGACCCTCGACCCGGCGGTGCGCATGCTGTTTGCGCGCATGGATGCCTTCACCTTCCGCCCGCGCTGGTTGGCGCGGCTTTGCACGGCGGTGGCCGTCGGGCGCTACTACCCCGAGGAGAGGCATCCAGTCAGCCGCGTGCTGTTCTGGCTGTACGAGAAGCCGTGCCGACTGGTGCTGCGCTGGCCCAAGGCGACCATCGCGCTCGCGGCGCTGGTCGTCGCCACGACGGTGCCGGTGTACCTCAAGCTCGGCCACGAGTTCATGCCGCCGCTCAATGAGGGGACGATCCTCTATATGCCCACCACCTTGCCGGGCATGTCCGTGACCCAGGCCCAGCAGTTGATGCAGACCGAGGACCGCATCCTGCACCAGTTCCCGGAGGTGGTTTCCGTGTTCGGCAAAGCCGGCCGGGCTGATACCTCGACCGACCCGGCGCCGTTCTCGATGATGGAGACCACCATCGTGCTCAAGCCGAAGTCCGAGTGGCGGCCCAAAGAGCGCTTCTTCTCCGCCTGGCCGAAGCCGTTGCGTAGCGTGCTCGGCCATGTCTGGCCCGAGCACATCTCCTACGAGGAACTGATCGCCGAGATGGACCGGGCCCTGCAGATCCCCGGCAACGTCAACGCCTGGACCATGCCCATCAAGGGCCGCATCGACATGCTGACCACAGGCGTCCGGACCCCCATCGGCATCAAGATCATGGGGGCGAAGCTCGACGAGATCCAGGCCATCGGTGAACACATCGAGGCGGCGCTGCGCCCGGTGCCCGGCACCCGCAGCATCTTCGCCGAACGCGCCGCGGGCGGTTACTTCGTGGACTTTGTCCCCAACCGTGAAGCCCTGGCCCGCTATGGATTGGCGATCGACGACCTGCATGAGGTGATCATGGCCGCGGTCGGCGGTGAGAACGTGGCCACCACCGTCGAGGGCCGCGAGCGCTACTCGATCAACGTCCGCTACCCCCGTGACCTGCGCTACGACCTGGACCAGCTTCGCCGCGTCCTGGTCACCGCCCGGACGTCGGCTATGGGCACCCCCGGCAAGGCCGGGATGGGCGCCGCCGCCAGCGCCGCGACGGCGAGCCCGGCCCCGGTCCAAGTCCCCATTGGCGAACTGGCCGAGATCAAGCTGGTCAACGGCCCCTCGATGATCCGCGATGAGAATGGCATGGTGGCCGGTTACGTGTTCGTGGACATCGCCGGTCGCGACATCGGCAGCTACGTCAAGGATGCCAAACAGGTGGTCTCCCGGGACATCAAGCTGCCC
>CAIZKT010000999.1:0-3435 GCA_903933565.1 uncultured Victivallales bacterium
CTGGTCAGCATCTGTGCGGGAGGCTCTCTGACGCTGCGTTGGGATTCACCGCTCAAGGCCCGGCGCCAGGCCATCTCACCCGCCTCTTTGACCCCACCCGGCGCACGGGGAACGAGGGTAACCGCGAAGGCGGCACCTTCCTCAACGACTTCCGCCTGGCCTGCTTCGGCCGGGAGACGAAGGCGCTGGCCGATGTCCTCGATAGCCTCATCGCCACCCATTTTAGCTTCCACCGCGAGCACGAGTGTCCAGGTAAGTGGCACTGGGGCGACCCGACTCGCATCTGGCAGCCCGCCGAACGCTGGTGGGAGGATCCCGGGATCCTCGCTACCCCCATCCCCGCTGGCCTGTCGGAACGCTTGACGGAGGCCTTTGTCACCAAGAAGGGCGTTGCGAAATTCGGCGGGATCTGCGCCGAGATCTTTACGGCGGCCATGGAGTACGCTCCGGACAGGCCGTGGCCCACGCTCAGCGAGACCGCCCTCGATCGACTGCTCCTTTGTGCCACGCAGGCCGAGGCGCCGACGGTAAGCTACGCTAAAGGGCACTACGCCTTGCCCGCCGACCTCTGGCCGCCACTGCGCCGCGCCCTCGCCAACCTGATCGGCGTGGAGCTGAAGCGGGCGCTGGCGACCACCCAAGGCCTACGCGCCGTGCTGGATCGCTATCACCGGCTCTATGCCGACGAGTTGAGCCGGGATGGTCGCTACACCTTCGACGATCTGTCGCGCCTGCTCGGCGCGGATGGGCTCAACCCCGGGCGCACGCCGCTGGCGCCTGACCGTCTCTACATCGACTACCGCCTCGACAGCAAGCTGGACCACTGGCTCCTGGATGAGTTCCAGGACACCAGCGACACCCAGTGGGCGGCGCTGGCCAACCTTATCGACGAAGTCGTTCAGGGCGAGGACCGCTCCTTCTTCTACGTGGGCGATGTCAAACAGTCCATCTACGGCTGGCGCGGCGGCAACTACCGGCTCTTCGATCAGGTGCTCGATCAGTATCGCGACCTGGGTTCGCGCACGATCGCGAACGAGTCGATCACCGAGTGTTACCGCTCGCTTCCCGCCGTCATCGAGACGGTCAACCGGATCTTCGCCGGCCTGCCCGACTGGACTCCAGGGTTGGGCGCGGAAAAAGGACCCCGAAAGTCGGCTGTCGCGGATTTCGCCGCGGTATGGCAGACGCACACGAGCGCCCGTCGGGACGATGGCCAGGGCTTCGCCGCCCTGCTGGAGTACCTACCGAAGCAGAAACAGGGCCCGAGCGCGGGAACGGAAGCCAATAGCACTGGTGGCGAAGGTAAGGACGACGAGGGCGCCGGCGATCCCGCGGAGTTCGAGGCGGTCGCCGATATCCTGCAGAAGGTGTGGTCCCCCGAACTCACGACCGCCGTGCTGGTGCGCGGCAATGTCGCGGGGCGTGCCTGCGCCGATGTCCTGTGCAGCCGCTTACGCAACGTGCCGGTCGTGCATGAAGGCAAGGGCGCCATCGTGGACAGTCCCGTGGTCACCCTCCTGCTGGCCTTGGTGCATTACGCCGCCCACCCAGGTGACCTGCTGGCCCTGCGTCACCTGCAGATGAGCCCGCTGGCCACCCAGGCCGAGATCCTCAGGCCGGACACCCTGCCCGGCGTCCTGCTGAAGGCCCTGCACGAACACGGCTTCGCCGACACCCTGCGCGACTGGGGAACGCGCTTGCTTGACCTCGACGCCTTTGCCCGCCAGCGCCTGCGCGAACTCCTGGCCGCGGCGGAACGCTTCGATGCCACCGGCGTGCGTGATCCTGACGCCTTCACGGACTACATCCAGGCCTACCAGGTCAAGGCCAGCGCCGCGGCGGGCACCGTCCGCGTCATGACCATCCACCAGGCCAAGGGTCTCGGCTTCGGCCTGGTCATCGTACCCTTCGCCGCCAACGCTAAGAGTTTCGAGAAACCCGGCGACCCCGAACTCCTCACTGACGAGGATGGCTGGGTGCTTGAACCGCCCTGTCAGCAAGCCTTGGCGGCGGCCGCCGGGGCACCGCTCGCAGCCCTCGATGCCGCCCGCGCCCAGAGCAACTTCAGCCAGCTCTGCGTACTCTATGTAGCGTTGACGCGCGCGGAGCAGGCGCTCTACATGATCATCCCCAAGGCGGCGGACGAACCGACGACGGTCCGCGAGGCTGACCTGTTGCGTGAACGGCTCGCGGCCGACGAGTCTGCTGACCCTGGCCCCGGCGGCCTCAGGCAGCTCTATGCCAGCGGGAACCCGGCCTGGTTCCAGCGGCCGGGACAGGCCACACGCAAGACGGTGCAGCCGCGCGCGCCAGTGCGCCTTACGTACGCCGCCGATGTCGCCCGCCGCGAACCGTCCAAAGAGCATGCCGAAGAGCGTGCCTTCCCGGCGCAGTGGCTGTTCAGCCTCGAGGCGGGAAACGTGCGCGCCTTCGGTTCCGCCATCCATCGTCTCTTCGAGAGGATCGAGTGGCTCGAGGACGCGGACCTCGAGCGCCTCATCGCCGCCTGGCGGGCAGAATCCGTAGAGCCCGCGGCCCTGCTGGCCGACGTGGAGCAGCAGTTCCGTGCCTGCCTGGCCAACCCCGAGGTGCGGCGGCGACTGGCCCGCCCTGCCGGCGCCGCTGAAGTTTGGCGCGAAGCCCCCTTCAACCTGGTGCTGGAATCGGACGGTAAACGCCACCTCGTCAGCGGTCGCTTCGACCGCCTGGTGGTGGAGCGCGACGCCGCGGGTCGGCCCGTGCGCGCCACCGTGTTCGACTTCAAGAGCAACCGCGTCGACACCGAGGCCGAGAGGCGCAAGGCCGCCGAGGGCTACGCCAGCCAGATGGCCGACTACGCCCGCGCCGCCGCCCGCCTCCTCGGCCTTCAGCCCGCAGACGTCGCCACCGTCCTCCTCTTCACCCGCACGGGTCAGGTGTGGCCGCTCTGAACGCATCCCCCAGGGCTCGCGCGGTATCGGCAGGCGCCAGGGCGCCAGGTGGCGTGCGGTGGCAACCCCGCCGCGGGTTGCGTGCCAACCAGCGTGCGGCCACGAACACGATCCGCGTTTCGTCCGGGCTGAATACCCCGGCCCATCCTCATTGTACAGATCGTTCAAAGGGTCGAACGGTTGACCCCATGGGATGCCGCGTTCTAAACCGCTGGGCGGGACGCCCGGCTGGAGGGCGAGCCGCCCCCAGGCGCGCAGGCGCGTCCCGGCCGGATCGGAATGGGAACACCGCGTCAACCTGTCTCATTCCGCTATGTCCGGCCCCAGCCGGGGATCCTGCTGAACCCTGAACCCTTGTATGAGACTTGCAGCAAGCTCCTATGACACCAGGCGCTTCTCATTCCGCCCCTCGTCCGCTGCGGCGGACGAGGGGCGTTGGAGGGCGCGGCTGCGTCGGCGCCGCGGCGGCCACGCAGGGCCGCCCTCCAGGCGATCCGGCGCGTCC
>CAIZKT010001000.1:0-1582 GCA_903933565.1 uncultured Victivallales bacterium
GGAATGAGACGTGCCGACGCGGGTCCCATTCCGCTCCGGCCGGGACGCGCTGGATCGCCTGGAGGGCGGCCCTGCGTGGCCGCCGCGGCGCCGACGCAGCGGCGCCCTCCAACGCCCGTCGTCGGCCGCGGCGGACGAGGGGCGGAATGGGAAGCGCCTGGTGTCATACGAGGTTGCGGCAAGTCTCATACAAGCCAAAGAACTGCGGTGCCCTGGCAGGGGATTCTGCCATTCGTCATGGGTCATTCGGCATTCCGCGGTTCTCATACCAGCAAACCCCTACGGAGCTGACTTGCGCCCCTCATGAGGCCAACGCCTTGCGTCCACTCGCTCCGGGGCTATCGTCTC
Source organism: uncultured Victivallales bacterium (assembly GCA_903933565.1). Lineage (GTDB taxonomy): Bacteria > Verrucomicrobiota > Lentisphaeria > Oligosphaerales > JAFGRS01 > CAILUI01. The sequence continues at coordinate 349 of CAIZKT010001000.1, forward strand.
GCCGCGATTCTCTACCGGTCGGTCGGAAAGCAAGCCCCTATCATCCTGGGCGAATGCCATGTCCCTTCACGCTTTCGCCTGCTGTCAGGTCGGCTCCGAGCGCCTGCTCAAAGGAGAAGTCGCGCGCACTCAGCCCGGGTTTCGGCCGGCGTTTGCGCGTCCAGGGCTGGTGACCTGGGTGAGTGACACCGCGACCAGCGCGGCCATCGACCTCGGCGCGGTCTTCGCCCGAGTGTGGGGCGCCTCGCTGGGCCGGGCCACCACCGCGGCGGAGGTGACGGCGCTGCTGGGCGCGGAGTCCGGTCCGGACTCAAGCGAGCTGCGGCTGCACGTTTTCGCGCGTGATCCCGCCGCCGTCGGCGCGGCCGCCGAGGTCCTTCGCGTCCGCGACGAGCTACTCGCAACCGGCCGCTTCGGCGCCACAACGCAGCCGCGGATAGGCGATCTGGTCGGCGATGTGATCACGGCGCCCGGCGAACCGTTTCTGGTGGGCTTGCACCAGCACGCTGCCGGTCGCTGGGTGGTGCCCGGGGGTCAGCCGACCATCGAGGTGCCCCCCGAATCGCCGTCGCGGGCCTTCGCCAAGATCGAAGAAGCGATCGTCTGGGCCGGGCTCGAGGTGGGCCCGGGACACGTGGCTCTCGAGGTCGGCAGTTCCCCTGGTGGCGCCGCCCTGGCGCTGGCCCGGCGCGGCGTGACCGTGTGGGGGGTTGACCCGGCGGCGATGGGCCCCGGAGTGCTCGAGTACCGCGGTCCCGCCGGGGCCCGGATTCACCATCTGCCCATCAGGGTCAGCGAACTGCGCTGGGAGGATCTGCCGCCGCGCCTTGACTGGCTGCTGCTCGATGTCAACCTCGCTCCACAGGTCGCCCTGCACGCCATCCAGCGCCTCTTGCCGCGCCTGCGGAAGGATCTGCGTGGCGCCGTCTTCACCCTGAAGCTCAACGATCCGCGTATCATCGCTGAGATCCCGGCCCTCCTTGAGCGCGTTCGGCGCCTGGGCTTCGACGCTGTCCGCGCTACCCACCTGCCCTCGAATCGCCGTGAAATCTGCTGCGTGGCGCGCCGGAAGTGACCGCGGCGGCGACTCGCCAACCGCCGGAGGGCGGTTTCTTATTCCGGGCGCTGGGCGCCTTGGAGTCGGCGGTCCGCACCGGCACTGCCGGGGCTTCCGCCGTACATGGGGGTCTTGCAGACAGCGGATACCGCGAACCCGCCCGAAACGGGCTGGGCA
>CAIZKT010001001.1:0-10001 GCA_903933565.1 uncultured Victivallales bacterium
GATGCCAAGCCCGTTCCGGGCAGGTTCGCGGTATCCCCCTGTCCCTGGAGCCCGCGATGCCAAGGACCCGCCGGGGCCTGGTTCGCGGTATCCCCCGTCCCCTGGAGCCCGCGATGCCAAGCCCGTTCCGGGCAGGTTCGCGGTATCCCCCGTCTGCAAGACCCGCTTGCCGCCCCGGAGCGTAAGCCCCCGGGTCGCGCACGGCCGCAGGCGATGCTACGTTAGCGCCCATGAACCCGCCGCCGGATGTGGTATTTTACGAGGCCTTCGCCGAAGAAGAGCAGGCCATTCGCGGTCATCTTCCCGCGGGTATTTCGGCGCGGTTCACCCGCAACACCATTCAGGAAGCGGGGGACGGTACGCCCCCGGCGGCAGTGATCAGCATCCGCACCCAGTCCGTCGTGCCGACGCCGTGGGCGGACCGGCTACGCGGCATCCTGACTCGCAGCACGGGCTACGACCATCTGCTTGCCTACCGGGCCAACGCCCAGACGGACCTGCAGTTCGGCTTTCTGCCACTCTACTGCAGTCGGGCGGTTGCCGAACATGCCATGTTGCTGTGGATGGCGTTGCTGCGGCGTCTGCCGCGACAACTGCGTCAGTTCGGCAGTTTCCAGCGCGATGGCCTCACCGGCTCGGAGTGTCGCGGGCGCACCCTGGTGGTGGTGGGGGTGGGCAACATCGGGCATGAGCTTGTGGATATCGGCCGCGGCCTGGGTATGCGTGTCCTCGGAATTGACCCCGTGCGCCGCTGGGACGACGTCACCTACGCCTCCTACGAAGAGGCCGCCCCGCTGGCCGAGGTGCTGGTGGCCGCCATGAACCTGACCCCCTCGAGCCGCAGCTTCTTCGATCGACCGCGCCTGGCGCAGCTCCAGACGGGAGCGCTGTTCGTGAACATTGCTCGCGGCGAACTGGCCGACGCGGCAGCCTTGCTGGAGGGACTCCAGGACGGACGCCTGGCAGGGGTGGGACTGGACGTCTATGATCAGGAGCCTGAGGTCGCCGTCGCTCTGCGCGCGGGGTGCGGGCAGACGTCTGCCGCCGTCGCGGCGGTGCTGAAGCTGGCCCAGCGTGACGATGTCGTCTGCACGCCGCACAATGCCTTCAACACCCACGAGAGTGTCGAGCGCAAGTCGGCGCAGGCGGTCGAGCAACTGGAACACCTGCGCCGTACGGGGCACTTCCTCTGGCCGGTGCCCTGAGCCGTGGCCGCGCCGGTTGGCTACCGGGTCAGTGAGAAGGGATCAGATCTTTCAGCCGGGCCTGCTTGAAGCGCAACTCCGACCAGGAGTCGATCCCGACCTCAAACACGGCCAGCATCCCGGTGCCGAGCCGGTCGACCTCGGGGCGTTTCGTTAGCAGGTTGCAGAACTCCTCCATCCCCGGATTGTGTCCCACCACCAGGACGACGCCCGTCTCTCCGCCACGGTCTTGGATAGCCTCAAGCATATCCTCTGGAGCCCCGGGCTCGTAGAACTCGCCCAACAACACCGGTTCCACCGCTGCCACGGCCAGGCTGTAGGCGCGGGCGGTGTCAGCGGCCCGCACGGCATCCGAGCTGAGCACCGTCCCGGGTATGAGCCCGCGGTCGGCGAGCTGCCGGGCGAGATCGGCAATCTGCCCCCGGGCGCCAGGGAAAAGGGGCCGATCATGGTCGTCAACATCCGCCGGATGCGGCGATTTCGCATGCCGGAGAACCAGCAGTGTCTTCATAGGGCTCGCACTCCTCGGGCAGGCGCTGATGGACTCGCTATTGTTGCGCCGCCCTACCCGCTTTCGTAAAACCGACATGCCGCGCGCCCAGGACTGTTTCTTTTTTTGGGTGCTAGGCGCCTTGGATGGCCGCTGGCGGGGCCGGCCCGGTTCGGTGTACCGGCTTTCCAGCCACAGGCTGGGCCGCCCGCAGGGCGGAAGCCGGAATCCCCCCCTAAGACCGCCTGAAGGCGGGACACCGAACCGAACCGCAAGCGTGCCCGCTTTCGTAAAACCGACATGCCGCGCGCCAGCACAGTATTGCGGCCGGGGGCGGCAGGTGGTAACTTAGTCGTGTTGCCGGGCAGGTGGTAGTGGTCCGCAATGTGAGAGACCAGGGGGGGGTGTCCATGAAAAACGGGCGGATGCAGTTTACCCTGATTGAACTCCTCGTGGTGATCGCCATCATTGCCATCTTGGCGGCGATGCTGCTGCCAGCGCTTGCCAGCGCGCGCGAGAAGGCTCGGCAAGCGGACTGCACGTCGAACGTTAAACAGCTCATGCTTGGGCACTTACAGTACATAGATGACTTTGACGAATACACCTGTCCCTCCTTCTGGCCCGGGGCTACCACGACCTACAGCGCAAGCTGGATGTCGCGGCTTATGGAGTACGTCGTGAACGAATCCAGGGTCTACTTCTGTCCTTCATCGTCGCAGCCAACATCCTTCATTGACATCGCCAACGTCGGCTATGGCTGGAACTGGGAGTTCCTTACCCTCAAGCGTGAGGGCGCCGTCTATACGGCCCATTACGGAGCCCCGCCCGCCAAACTGGTCGAGATCAGGCAGCCGGGGGAAACCGTCACCATCGCCGACAGCCGGGACTACCTCGACTACATCATCTCGCCTCACCTCATCAACACCTACTACTGCCCCGAGTACCGCCACTCCGGCTATGCAGTGTTCGGCTATGTTGACGGTCGTGCCGACAAGATGGGCTACCCGGCGGGCAACGCCATCAGCCTCTGGGACCTGCTCTAGCCGAAGCCTATTCCACGATGCACATCGGCTTCACGGGCAGCTTCTGCGTGGAGTTCCCCGTGCGCCACGATCCTGGGCCGCTCCGCGCCTGCGTGGCGGAATTGCGCCAGGGCTTCGCCTGAAGGAGACCCGTGTCCATGGAACCCACCGCCGCGACCTGGCGCCGCAGCGTGCCGGCTGTCGTTCTCGGAGCGCTGCTAGCGGTCACTGGGGTTGTCGGCGAGCCGGTGCGCATCCTGGCCGCGACGGCAGCTCGGCGACTGGACGCTGGCACCAACGACCGCAGCGCCATCCACGTGATTTCCACTGGCCGTGAAACGCTGGAGTGGGACGTGCCCGCCCTGGTGCCTGGTCCTTACCGCATCGAACTGACGGTGCGGACCGGCAACAACGACGCCGATCCGTTGAACTGCGTGCGCAGCTACCGCGCCTAGAGCGTGGCCGCGGACGGCACGGCGTCTGATCCCCTCGAGTTCGTCCCGCTCCCCGGCTCGGGGCCAACTCGGGTACCCGGGGTGTGGCCGCAATGGATCGGTGCGATCGCTGGAGTGGCCCCGCTGCAACGTGCTCCGGGTGTGAAGGTACGCGCTAATTGCCGCGGGGTAGGCTTCGCGGAGATACGCGAACTCCGCCTTCTTCCGGCCCGCGACGAGGACCTCATCAGCACATCCCTGACCAGCCCGCGCGAGCGACACCTGTTCCGGCCGGGCGAGGCGATGCCCCTGGTGTGGATGGTGCGCTCCTTCCTGCCGGCCCCTGTCGTTTTGGCCGCCACCCTGAGGCTGGAATCACCGTACGGCCAGACGCTTGCGGAACAGCCTCTCCGCGCCGCCCTGCCGCCTGGCGGTCAGGTGGCCGTGCCCGCCACCAACCGCCGCTGCGAAGGTCGCAGCCCAACGGGCGGCGAGACTATTGCCGTACGTTCGTCCGCGGGCTGGCAGGCCGAGATCTTCATCCCATGGTCCAAGCCTGCCGGGAGCCTGGTCGGGCTGGACCTGGCCATCGATGACGATGACTCGGGGAAGGGACGCAAGAGCCAGATCGTCTGGCATGGCACCAGCCAGAACTACCAGGATCCCAGCGTCTACGGCCGCTTCGCCTGGCCTTGACCCGGGGGAGTGGATCGCGGCACCGCGCTGGTCGGCTACAATGAAAGTGGCGTCGACGCGCCGCGCCAGTGCGGGGCCCTCTGCCGCACGCAGTCCAGACTTCCTGCCCTCAGTAAATGCCGACGTACACTCGCAACTTTGGCGCTCCCGTTTCCGCCTCAACTCGCAAGAGTTCGCTCACCAACGGCGCGCGCCTGATGCCAATCTGGCCAGATTCGTGAGCGAACGGTTGCGAGAGCGTGCGATGATGCGAGCATCCCCGTTGCGAGGCCGCGAAACGCCGTCAGGCTCGGTTTGCTGAGGGCTGGCAGTCCATAGGCAGGCGGCAGCACCTTTGGAGTTCACTGTCAGGTCAGAAGAGGACACGCCGACCGGACCAGCGCAGGTCACGGTCGCCTTCGACGGCGACGCGCAGCACTCGAACCTGAGCATCACCTCCTACATGCGCGAGCACGAGGTCACCGGCGGCGTCCGCCTGGAGGAGTCCGACGGCAGCACGGCTGCCAGAGATATCATCGCCACCGAAAAACGTCTTCTACACCATGAAGTTCGTGCGCGGACGGACCCTGACGGAGGTCATCAAAGGCCTCGCCGAGCGCGATGCCGCCACGCTTGCAGCCTTCCCGCTCAGCCGCCTGCTGAGCGTTTTCGTGCGCGTCTGCGAGGCCATGGTCAATGCGCACCACAAGCACGTCATCCACCGCGACCTGAAGCCCGAGAATATCATGCTCGGCGACTTCGGCGAGGTCTACGTCATGGATTGGGGCCTGGCCAAGGTGCTGGGTAGGGGCGAGGCAACGCCGTCGGACGGGGAAGGAGGTGGCGGTGTGGCGCCAGGGTAACTACTCAGGTTACAACTCAGGTGCATTTCCCTGCCCCAACGGGGCTGCGGCTCAGAGCCCAGGGTTGCGGCCATGGTGCCGCTACCCTGGCACAGTGGCGCCCTACGTTCGCCCAATCCGGACGAGGAACTCCTCAGGGGTCAGGGCTGGCACGGGAGAGTCGTTGAAGCCGGCGACGTTCCGAGAGATCACGTAGTCGCAGCGCGCACTCTCGGCGAGCGCGGCCACGACGGCATCTTCGAAGTCCGCCACCGGCAGACCTCTCGCCCGCAGGAACTGCTCTGCAGCGGCGGGCACGACGGCAGTCCGGGTCAGAATCCAGTCAACAGCCTGATCGGCCTTGCCCTTGTCGGCGTAATGGTGAGCTTGGCGTCGTTCATGGTACTGGCCTCCAGAGGGAGTGTGCCTTGGCCGTTGTACGGACACTATACCACAAACGTACGGCAGAGACAACCAGACGACCGACCTCCGGTTGAGGTAGTTTCTCGACGACGCGCCTGATCCCGTGCGCCTCAGGGACTGAAACGCGCCGTCTTGCCGCCGAGTTTCACCACCAGCTTCTCACCCACGCGCAGGTAGCGGCTCAGCTCGGGGTACTGCCGCACCAGTGCAAAGCACTCGTCCGACCAGGCCTTGACCTCAAGATCGATGCTGGGGGTCGTTCCCGCCGGAATGAGCGAGTCGTACCAGCAGCTTTCCGCCCGGCGCAGGTAGAAGGTTTTTTCGCCCGCTTCGCGGACGGTCTCGGACACCTCCTCGCCGCGGATACCGGCGGCCTCATAGACGCGCCTGACGGGAGCGGCGGCAGCGCCAGCCGGCATGACGGCGGCAGGCGTCGGGGCGCCCATCCCATAGGCGCCGGATTGCATGGACTTAGCCTGCACCGAGAGCCCGACCGCTCCGGCGCCACTCTCCAGCCGCGGCGCCTCATCGGCCACGGCTCGGAAGGCGCGCCGGGCCTCGTCAAGGCGGGCGCGGTCAACATTATCCTCGACGATCAGGAAGCTGGTGTACTCGGTGAGGATGCCAAACTTGCGACCCAGGCGCCGAATCTCCTCGACCAGCTCCGCGCTGCGGCCGTTGACCCGAATCTGCTCCTGCAGGTAGCCGACCCGGCTCACCGCCCACAGACGCGGAATGAAGGAGTTACGGCGGTTACCATCCAGGTCGGCGTTGAAGCGGAACGTCTCACGCTTGCCGGCGACCTCGCCGGAGAGGGCCATCTCCACCCGGCCAGCGCCTTGGTAGGTGCCCGAGAGGCGCAGTTCGCCGCCGCGGAAAAGGTCAGGCAGTTCCGGCGGGTTGAGGTCAGCCAGGCGCGTGCTGCCGCTCTCCAGCCTTAGCCCGGTCATCACCGGATGCGCAATCCTCTCGTAAAAGGCAGACAGGACCAGCTCGAGATCCTCGTTGGGCCGGACGTAACTGCTGCTGCCGCGCGTGCCCTGGCAGAGGCCGTCCAGGAGGCGGGTGTTGACATCGTCGCCCACGCCAAAAGCGAACAATCGACGGCCGCCGGAAGCCTCTTTGGCGCGCTTCAGGATGACGCCGGTGTCGGTTTCGCCCACGGTGGGCAACCCATCGGTGACGAAGACCACGAACGCGGGTCGGTCCTTGGATACCTCCGCCTTGAACGCGGAGTGCAGAGCCGCCTCGAAGGCGGTGCCGCCGCGGGCGTTGAGCCCGGCAATGAAGTCGCGGGCCTGTTTACGGTTCTCCGGTGTCGTCGGCATCGGCTTCTCGGCGTAGGGCATGACGTCGGTCGAGAAGGCGATGAGATTGAAGCGGTCGTCGGGGTTGAGGGCCTCGACGCAGAAGCCGAGGGCAGCGCGGGCCTGCCTGATCTTGTCGCCCATCATACTGCCGGAGGTATCCACCACGAAGGTGACATCCTTGGCCGGAATCTGCTCGGCCTGCAGTTCGCTGCCCGGCGCTACGATCAGGAGGAAGGTGCCGCCCTCGCCCTCCTTGTAAGCCAGAAACTCCATGCCGACCGGGCGCGCGTCTTCGCTGAAGATCAGTTCGAAGTCGCGGTCCGGCACCTGGTTGTCGCGTTCCCAACTGATCCTCGCCTTACGCGCACCGTCCTTCTCGATCCGTACCTCAAAGCCCGGCACAAACAGGCTCTTGAGCGGTGCCTCCGTCTCCAGGCGCACCTCGATCCGGGCTCGGCCGATGGACTGACTGCCCTCGGGCTTGGCGGACAGGAAGGGGTACAGGACGCGAGTCAGGCCGCCCTCGCGCTTCAGGGCCATCTCGTAGTTGATCTGGATACGCACATCGCTGTTGGGGGCGATGGGGAAGACCCGCGCTTTGAGCAAGCCCTCGCCGGCGTACTCGAGCAGCGCCGGGTCCTTGAGTTGGCGCACGATGCCCTCGTAGATACGGCGGGCCTTGTCCGCGTCCAGCAACTCGGCTTCGAGGGTCTTGCCATTGACCGACATGCTGAAGCTGGAGACGGCGGCGTCAGGGCCGATGGGAAAGAGGTAAACGCCTTCGATCTGGAAGCTGTTGGGGTTGTGGAACAGCGCCTCGACGGTGACCTCCGCCAGCCGCTGGCGCACCTCGATCTGGGCCCGGTGCTCGCGGACTTCCATGGGCGTCGGCGGTTGCGGCGGTGGCGGCGGCCGGGGGTACGGATACCACGGGGGCGACGGCCAGGGCGGAATGATGATGCGACAGGCGAACGCGCCCGACGCGGCCAGCAAGGTCAGCAGCAGCAGGTAACGGCGGGCAGCGGCGCAGGGGCGGCAGGTTTGCATGGCCAGGGCTCCAGTACTTCAAGGAAACTGCCATCACTCTGAGGCTCTTGCAGAACCCTCGGCTCACCAGCCTCTTGCCTGGAGTCGGCGGTCCGCACCGGCACTGCCGGGGCTTCCGCCGTACCTGGGGGTCTTACAGACTGCGGGTACCTCGAACCCGCCCGGAACGGGCGCTGGCAGCGCGGGCTCCAGGGCCAGACGCGGGGTTCTGCAAGAGCCTCTTCTATATCGACGTACCGGGGCGCTGGTTTCTTGGGACACCCAACCGTGACGCCCGAAAACGACACCGCACCGGGCTTGCACGGCCGCCTGGCGACGGCGATGTTGGCAGGCGACAAACAGAAGGCCAAGGAGTACGGCATAGATGACGGCAGCAAGTCCCTACGCCAGCGCGGTCTGGCAGGATATCGAGCGCATCCGCCAGCAGTCGCCGCTGGTCCACAACATCACCAACTATGTCGTGATGAACTCGACCGCCAACGCGCTTCTGGCGCTGGGCGCGGCGCCGGTCATGGCCCATGCCCCCGAGGAGATCGAGGAGATCGTCGCGATCGCTTCGGCCGTCGTCATTAACATCGGCACCCTGAGCGCTCCCTGGATCGAGTCCATGGCCCAGGCCATGGCGGCGGCACGGCAGCGCCACCTGCCGGTCATCCTCGATCCCGTCGGCGCCGGCGCCTCCCGCTTGCGCACCCAGACCTGCCTGGACCTGATTCGCCAAACGCCACCGACCATCATCCGCGGCAATGCCTCGGAAATCCGCGCCCTGCGGGTCAGCAGCGCCACCACCCGTGGCGTCGACAGCCGCGACCGGGCTGAGGCGGCGCTCGAGGCGGGCCGTGAGCTTAATCTCGCCAGCGGAGCCACGGTCAGCATCAGCGGCCCGCTTGACTTGATCGTGCGCGGCAGCGAGGTGATCGAGGTCGCCAACGGCCATCCGCTGATGCCTCGGGTCACGGGCCTGGGCTGCGCTGCCAGTGCCCTCACCGGCGCCTTTGCGGCGGTGAATTCAGATCCGCTGCTGGCAGCAGCCCACGCCATGGCGGTGATGGGCCTCTGCGGCGAACTGGCGGCAGAGGAGTCACGCGGCCCGGGGTCGTTCCACGTCGCCTTCCTGGACGCGCTCTACCGGCTCGATGAGGACGTCGTCCGCGAGCGCCTCCGCCTGCAACGGCGTCCAGCCCAGTGAACAGAAAGGATACCACGATGACCGATCGCGAACGGGTCCTGGCAGTGCTGCGCTACCAACCCTACGATCGCCTCCCGGTGGTCCACTTTGGCTTCCTCGGAGAGACCCTGCAGAAGTGGCGCGCCGAGGGCCACGTCACCGCCGACGAGATCCATGGCATCGGGGACGGCAACCCGGTGGACGTGGCGCTCTCGCGCCGACTGGGATTCGACTTCAACTACCACACCCTGTTCTCGCCGAACGCGGGGCTGCGGCCCGGCTTTGAGTCGAAGGTCATCCGCGAGTTCCCCGATGGCTCGCGGCACATTCTGGATGGTCAGGGTATCGTGCTGCTGCACGTGCCAGGTGCCGGCTCGATCCAGCCGGATGTCGATCACCTGCTGAAGGACCGGAAGGCCTGGGAAGAGCTCTACCTGCCCAAGCTGCAGTTCTCCAAGGATCGAGTCGAGCGGGCGGCGGTACCGGCGGGGGACCGCATGCTGCCCTTCGATCAGGGGGGCCGCGAGTACTTGGTGCGCAACGAGCGCACGCACCTGGTGGGCTTGCGTTGCGGCAGCCTTTACGGCGTCATTCGCGGCTGGTTGACCCTCGAGGGCTCCTGCTACCTCATGGCTGACGACCCGGACCTGTTCACCGAGATGATCGAGGTGAACGCCGAACTGCAATACCAATGCACCAAGGCGGCCCTGGAATCCGGCGCGCGCTTCGACTACGCGCACTTCTGGGAAGACATCTGCTACAAGAATGGGCCGCTCATCGCGCCGGCCATGTTCGAGGCGAAGTGCGGACATCACTACCAGCGCCTCACCGACCTGGTGCGCAGCTACGGCATCGACATCATCTCGCTCGACTGTGACGGGATGATCGATGCGCTCATCCCCACCTGGTTTAACCACGGGGTCAACACCATGTTCCCCATCGAGGTCGGCACCTGGAGCGCCAGCCTTGAGCCCTGGCGCAAGCAGTACGGCCGCGGTCTCCTTGGCGTCGGCGGCATGGAGAAGAAGATCTTCGCTCGGGACTTCGCCGCAGTGGACGCGGAAGTCGAGCGGCTGCGGCGCCTGGTCGGCCTCGGCGGCTTCCTCCCCTGCCCCGATCACCGCATCGCCGACGATGCCGAGTGGGACAGCGTGCGCTACTACTGCGACCGCATGCATGCCGTCTTCGGCGGCTGAATCCCTGGAGCCGCAGCCGGAGGTGGTGCCGCCGAAGTCCTGCTGGCGAGCAGGACGGACGGCGGGCTCCACAACGCAATCCCTTGGAGCCGGCGGTCCGCACCGTGTCTCCAGCCCCCGCAGGGGGCGACATCTGCACGTCATCCAGGTTCACAGCCCCCGCAGGGGGCGACATCTGCACGTCATCCA
>CAIZKT010001002.1:0-5455 GCA_903933565.1 uncultured Victivallales bacterium
CGCACCGAGGCCGCATGGTCCGCCCCTTCAGGGCTCAATCCGCGCTGTGGACGGGTACCCAGGGCGTTGCCCTGGGCTGGTATGAAACGCCCCTTTGGGGCTGAATACCACGGCCCATCCTTATTGCACAGGTCGACTTTTCTCTGCTCCACGCCTGGCGCCCGTCTGGCGCGAGGCGGACGAGAGACGATGGCAACGCCTGGATCAGCCGCGGCGACCAGCCATCAGCGGCATCCGCGTTCTCGGTGCCCCAGTGCGCCGGTCCACGATGCTTGTGAGCGGCTTGCGCTCCATCGCCTGCAGCGTGGCTACCATCGCCGCGAGGTCGTAGGCATGCTCACGGGCAAAGTCGTCCCGGTGACGCCAGACCTCCTGTAGTATCTCATTCTTCATTGGACGTGCCCTCCAACTGAGGATGGAGGTCTCTACGTATACGGTGGTTCTGTTCATACTGCACCGTATTCGCCAAGAGCCGTTGGTGCAACCGCATGCGCCGGCCTGATCCCCCTCAGCCGAGGCGCACGACCTGTTCGCTGGCTGACAACGGCACCGCCAGGCGCGCCACGTACTCCTCAACCGGGGCCAAGCCGTCCTGACGGTAGGGATTGTGCGGCGTCACCGGGTAGTTCACCTGCGTCCCAGGCGGCAGGTGGAACGTCCTGCCGCGCCACTGCAGGCGGCCTCCGGAGGCGCCGAAATAGCGCTCGATATGACCGGTGGGGGTGACCGTGGTCTCGACCTCGTCCAGCCGCACGACATCCCCCGCTTCCAGCCGCAACATCAGCGCGCCCTCATACTGCTCCGCGGGCCGTCGGCAGGACGCGAGCCGGAAGCCGATCTCGGCGTGCTCCGCGGCCAGGGCCAGACGAACCTCGATCCGGTCCTCGCCGAAAGCGTAGGCCGCAGTGGCCGTGTCGGCGGTCTGCGCCAGCACTACCGCCGAATCTGGAAGGTAAGGCCGCCCCGACGTCTTCCGCCGCAGGGTCGAGAAGCGTGGCATGTACTTGCTGTTGCCACCACCCACCAGGTACCCGGAGGTCGCGTGGTGCAGTTCAACGAAGTTCTGCGCGTCGAGAACGAAGCGATTCGTGGTCTCCGCGGTGAGCTGCCAACTGAGAAAGGCGGTCCAGGGGCCGGCCTCGAGACGAGCGGCTGGGATGCCGCTGAGGCTGTGCTCCGGCAAGCCCTCCGGCAAGCTCTCGCGGCGGGCGGCAAGAAAGGCTGGCAGAAGCGCGAAAAAGGCCAGGCCCTGCGCCCCGATCTTCCCCGCCGGCGTGCCAGGCAGCAGCCGGGCAAAACCGCTGACCCGCCGCAGGCACTCCGCCCGGCCCTCGGGGGTCCGCAGAAACGACGGCGGCAGAAAGACCATCGGCCGCGGCGAGTAGCGCATCCGGCAGTCCGCGGCCACCGAACTCGACCCGTCTGGAAAAGAGAACAGGCGCGCGAAAGGCAGATACCGCCCCAGCGCCGCCAGGGCCCCGGCATCCCCGGCGGCCTCGGCATACACCGACACCGCCTGAGCCGTCACCATGGCGTAGTTCACCACCATGCCCCCACCTTCCGGCCAGCACCCCGTGCTGTCCTGAAACGGCAGCACCTGCCGCCGGAAGAAGTCTTGCGCCAAGGCCACCCAGGCCGTCTCTCCGAAGCGCACCCCAGCCTCGTAACACAACAACGCATGCCACACCGCGTGATTCCCCGGGAAGGCGGCGCAGCAGTGATTCGGAGCGCCATAGGCCTTGGCGAGGTCCGCGTAGATGCGCCCGCTGGCGCCGCGCAGACTGCGGGCGAGGCGCTCCCGGAGGTCGGCCGAACCGAGCCGCCGCGACTCGAGCACATCCAGCGACCTGAGCAGAAAGTAGTTCGACCATTCGCCCACATGGCGGCCCCAGTCCCGGCCCTTCGAGTAGTGCGGCGTCATGAAATCGCTGCCCGTGATGCGGAGCAGGTACTCGAGGTTGCGGAGTGCGCAGGCCCGCAGCAACTCCTGCTCTTCTGCCTCCGGCACGCCCCCGAGAATGCCCTCGGATAGCAGCAACAAGGGCCAGTGGGCAAACTGGTTGTAGTACGAGGGGCCTTCGGCCTCAGGAAACTCCTCAAGGTCGGCATCCATGCTGCCGACGCGCCCGTAGTGCGGCAGGATAAGCCGGGCCCAGGCCGAGACCAAGGCCGCTGATTGCGACAGAATGAGCTCGGCGGAGGCCGGAAGTCCGGGATGGGACATGCTGCGGGATCCTTGTGGGTTGGGCTCTAGCGCCGCACGTGCAGACCTGTCTTGTCCCTAGAGGCTCTTGCCGAACCCTCAGCTCACCAGCATCCCGCCTGGAGCCGGCGGTCCGCACCGGCCCTGCCGGGGCTTCCGCCGTCTCGGGGGATACCGCGAACCCGCCCGGAACGGGCTGGGCATCGCGGGCTCCAAGGCCAGACGCGGGGTCCTGCAAGAGCCTCCCTAATCCGAAAAAGAATGCCGCTTTTTCCCATCGGCAAACCAAAAACCCATCAGGTACCGGCTGAGATGGGGGAAGTAATACCCCAGGGAGGACAACCCGACGGAAAGCTTCCAGGGACGAAGGTTCAAACGACCCAGACCAATGATCTGCGTGAAACCAAATCTGGAGAACTCCCGGTAGGAGTAGTTGTACCTGTGTTCCTCATATTCACTGAAACCATTCAGGGTCTCGCGCCCAACCCCCGTCTGACAATGGAAGTGGGGAACGGTGACGATGAAGCAGTGCCTGGCCACTCTGCGACATTCCGCGATAAGTTGGTCGGCGTCTGGCCGTGGCAGGTGTGCGAGGACCTCACACACCACAATACTGTCAAACGACTTGTCCTCAAAGGGTAATGACGAGGCCTTTCCGACCAGCACCTGATCATATATGCCTTCCCGCTGCAAGGCGGCCACGTGGGGAGCAAAGGCATCGAGACCAACCACCTGACGAGGGGAATGAGGAGGAGCGTACTTCTTGAGCAAATACCCCCACTTCCCGTGTCCACAACCAACATCCAGGATTCTTGTGCCCACCACGTTTTCCAGAATATAGGCATCAAAACACAAGGGACTGATACCCATACCGCCCCCCTTTCGCTCAACGGAGACCAAACCGAGCGGGTCTTCGGACTTGGCCCCGCTCCAAAACGCATCGCAAACCGAGCCGACTCGCCGACCCGTTCGGCCTTGACTTGCGCGCCCAGTATAACCATATAATTCGGTTGGATCAAGCCAGATTGTCGGCGGCCCGGCGGCTGCCAGGACACCGCGTTTGCCGACCCTGCGCCGACGGCTATATTCCACGCCACTCCTGCCACGGGCTCAGCGCGGGCACGGCAGACAAGGCAGTAACATGGGGTTCCAGGGAGCAGGTAGAATCATGCCCGGTATCCACACGGTCGAGAAAATCGGCGGCACCTCGATGAGCCGGTTCGGCGAGATCATGGACAACGTGATCATCGGCCGTCGGCCCCCCGAACAGATGTACAACCGCATCTTCGTGGTGTCGGCCTACGGCGGCATCACCAATCTGCTGCTGGAGAACAAGAAGAACGGCGCGCCGGGGGTTTATGGCAGGTTTGCCACCGGCGAGGTCGGCTGGAAGGAAGCGCTGGAGACCGTCCGCCAGCGCATGGTCGAGTGCAATCGCTCGTTCGCGGCGCTGGGGCTCGATCAGCAGGCCGCCGACCAGTTTGTCAACGAACGCATCGATGGCATCCGTGACTGCCTGCACGATCTGGCTCGGTTGCGCTCCTATGGGCATTTCAACGAACGCGACTACCTGCCGCCCACCCGCGAGTTGCTCAGCGCCGTCGGCGAAGCCCACAGCGCCTACAACTCCACCCTCATCCTCCGCACCCGCGGCATCAACGCACGCTGCCTCGATCTGACGGGTTGGAAGGATACCGAAATCACCGACATGGATACGGCTATCCGCAAGGGCTTTGAGGGCGTGGTGATGTCCCGCGAGATGCCGATCGTCACCGGGTACGTGAAGTACGACGAGGGCATTATGACCCGCTTCGACCGCGGCTACAGCGAGATCACCTTCAGCAAGGTCGCCGTCATCACCGGCGCCCGCGAAGGCATCATCCACAAGGAATACCATCTCAGCACCGGTGATCCCGTCGTCATCGGGGCGGACAAGGTCCGCGTCATCGGTCACACCAATTTCGACATTGCCGACCAGTTGAGCGACCTGGACATGGAGGCCATCCATTCGAAGGCGTCGAAGGAGATGGAGCTCTGCAACATCCCCATCCGCGTCAAGAACGCCTTTGATCCGGAGCATCCCGGCACGCTGATCCAGCGCGATTACGTCTCGCCCGAGCCCCGGGTGGAGATCATCTGCGGTCGCAATGACGTGGTGGCGATCGAGTGCTTCGATCCGGAGATGGTGGGCAAGGCCGGATACGACTACCGACTGGTCCAGGCTTTTGCCGACACCGGCATCAGCTTTATCGCCAAGAACACCAACGCCAATACCATCACCCACCTGGTGCCCGAGAAGTTGAAGCGCCTGGATGAGTGCGTCGAGCAGATCCGCCAGCGCCTGCCGGGGGCGCAGGTGCGGACCCTGCCCGTGGGCATCGTCTGCGTCATCGGCACCAACATGCAGATCCCCGGCCTGCTCTACCGTGCCGCCAAAGCGCTGGCCGAGGCGGGCATCAATGTCCTGGGGTTGGACCAGGCCCTGCGGCAGGTGAACATGCAGTTCATCGTCAGCCGCGAGGACTTTGCCAACGCCATCCGTTCGCTGCACCGCGAGTTCGTCGAGCGCTAGTATGAGACTTGCAGCAACCTCGGATGACACCAGGCGCTCCCCTTCCCCCCCTAGTCCGCCGCGGCAGACGAAGGGCGTTGGAGGGCGCCGCTGCGTCGGCGCCCCTTTGGGCCTTGGTGCCCGCTTTCAGCGCCGTAGGTGCGGCCATCCCTTAGCCCAGCCCAGCGGGCTGGGTAAACAGGTTCCATGTGCCCGAGCCCCGAAGGGGCGCAATAGCCCCCCGCCTCAATCCCACACGTAGCGTTCGTCGTGGGCCACCTGATAGCGCTCCAGAAAGACGCGGAATTCTTCCTGAAACGAGACGCGCCGGTGGTGTTTGACCTGACCTTCGATGTACCGCACAACCGCATCGGCGTGCGACTGGCTAACCGAAAATGCACCATACCCGCCCTGCCAGTGAAAGGCCATGAACTCCGGTCCCTTGCTCTTGATCCATTTTGAAGAACTGGTCTTCACGATCTCGACTACCCTCGCGACGGCCAGCGTGCGTGACAGACCGAGGAACAGGTGGACATGGTCCTCGGCGCCGCCGACCTTCATGGACGGGCAATCGTTGTCGCGCAAGACCACGGCAAGATACGGGTGCAGTTCGGCCTGGATGCCCGGAACCAGGCAGGGGATTCGATCCTTGGTGCTGAAGATCAGATGCACCAGAACCCGGGACCGTGATTGCAGCATAA
>CAIZKT010001003.1:0-16170 GCA_903933565.1 uncultured Victivallales bacterium
CCTGAGGCCAGGCGCCTCTCCAGGGGAATGGAGATGCGGTGGGCTCCACCGCTGCGCCTGAGGCCAGGCGCCTCTCCAGGGGAATGGAGATGCGGTGGGCTCCACCGCTGCGCCTGAGGCCAGGCGCCTCTCCAGGGGGGACCCACGGTGTGTCGTGCGCAATCATGGTGCCGGGGCCGCGCCCACCTGCAAGCGGACGCCGTCGGCGGTCTGCGTCACCACGGCGGGCTGACCGTTCAGCGTGGCCGCACTGACGGCCCACGAGGTGCCTATCCAAGCCTGATTGGGCAGGGGTACATGCGGGGTCACATCCGCCGTAACCTGGGCCGTCAGGACGCCCTCCTTGAGCACTGCCTCCGTGGTTCCAGGCTGCTCCAGATGCACCACGTCCTTGCCTTTCCAGGTGAGCCTCTGGCCGCCCTGCAGGAAGGCGCGCGCCGGCTGCCCGGCAGGGTCGAGCACCAGCACCGCCAGAACGCCGTCGGTGGTGAGGTCTCCGGCCTGACGCAGCGCGCCAGCTGGGCCGCAGTTGACCAGAAACCGTTCCTGGCCGATCACCACGTCGAACCCGTCAGCGCCCAGCGCGGTGACCTGCGGCGGCAGCGAGGCGGCGACCGCGGCATCGTTCTCGATGCGGGCGTCGTCGAAGAAGCCGGTGCCGGGAGCGAAGTACTCCAGGGCCAGACTGATCTCTTCGGTGCCGGCGGGGACGGTGGCGGAGACCGCCTGTTCCTGCCACTCGGCGTGGTTGAAGGGCCCGACCCGCTGGTTGGCGAAGGCGCTGCCGCCCTTCCAGAAGTACAGCGTCATCGTGGCGCCCTTTCCGGCGGGTGCGTCCTGAGTGCGGATCTTGACCTTGCCGGTGACCTGGCTGCCCACCGGCAGGCTGAAACGGTCGCTGTAGAAGTAGCCACTGCCCGCGATGGCGGCGCACTGGGTGCCCTCGGCGGGGTTCACGCTGACGATCGTGTGGTTGGGCAGGTCTTCGTTTGCCCGCGGCTGCCAGCCGACCAGGCCGCGCTCGAAGCCGCCGTTGGGGAGCAGTTTCGGGTTGGCGTAGGGCTGTGGCAACAGAAGCGTGGTGAAGGTTGCCGCCGGGACCTGGGCCGTCTCGACGCGCAGGAAGGAGCCGTAGGATTCGGCCTCGGGGTAGAGCTGCACCGTGCTCCGGGTCGGCGCGGAGGCCAGCACCCGAGCGTAGACCTGGGAGCGCAGGCGCTGTACCCGCCAGGCCTCGCCGTCGGGCACGATCTCGCCGGTGCCATCACTGTGCAGCAAGAAGCTGTAGGCATGCGGCTCGGGCGCCACCAGATCGTCGCGGATGACGAAAAAGTGAGGTTTCACGAAGACGATGCGGCGGTCAAAACGGTCCAGCACGGTCTGGCCCTTCGGGTTGTAGGCGGCCGCCGCCTCGCCCTTGACGTAGTCGAAGGCTTGCCCGGCGAAGAACTCCGCGATGCGACCGCCGGCCAGATTCACCTGGTCGTGCCCGGGCGAGGGCACGGTGGTCTCCTTCATCCAGGCCTCGTCCACATCCAGAACCACGGTGCAGTGGCCGATGCTGCCCAGGCTGAACTTGCGCTTGGGGGGTACGTAGAAGTTGTGGTAGCCGCGGTCGGGGATGAGCCACTGGCCGCCGTAGCTGATGACGAAGGCGTTGTGGTCGTAGTGGTTGTGGCCGATGCTGTTGGTGGTCGGTCCCGACTTGAAGAAGAGCGCTGGAGCTTGGGCGTTGAAGCCGTCGCGCAGCGAGGCGTAGCCGATGTCGACGAAGACCGAGGACAGGTTCCAGGTCGGCGGCCGGGGTTCCAGGAGGGCCGCGTCGAAGCGGACGAAGTCGTAGATGCCGGAGACCTTCAGCGCCCCGATCTGTTCGAGGTAGAAGGCCGCGTCGGAGCTGCCGCGCTGCGCCAGGATCATCATCAACTTGGGCACGGCCACTCCCGGGCTGCCGTCCGAGAAGCACGGGATCTGCTTGCTGTCGGGCGCCAGCAGGCCCAGGCAGTAGCGCGGCATAGTGGCCAGGTAGGGATGCTCGAACAGGGTCTGCTCGACCCGCGCCGAGTTCAGCGCATCAAAGGCGAGGGCGAAGGAATCAAGCAGGTAGGTGCCGTACATGGGCCCTTCGAAGGTGCCACCGTCCTTGCCCCCACGGTCCAGCGAGACGCGGGTCTTGTCGAGGCACAGCTGTAGCCAGGCGCCGGCGCGGGGTTCCTCGGGGCGGATCGCGAGGGCGGCGAGGGTGGCGCCGGAGAGCAGCACCGCGTAGCCGTTGGTGTCCGGCTGGTAGCGGTCCACGTAGCCCAGGATGGGCTCGATGCCCTTGGCCACCAGGGCGGCGCGCAATTCGGCCCGTTCCGCTTCGCTGAGTTTCGCGAAACACCAATCATAGAACATGGCGACGCTGTAGGTGCAATGCCCCGTGTCCAGGCAGGCCTTGATCCCGTCGCCGTAGCTGGCGTCGGTCCACTGCTCCCACTTGCAGAGGTGCAGCGCGATCTCGCGGGCCTTGCTGAAGTACGCCTCCTCCCCGGTGACCAGGTAGGCGAAGCTGAAGTGAATGAGGCGGGTCGAGATGGCATCAGGGCGTTCCTGGAACATCGCCGTCCACGGCGGATAGGCGGGACTCTTCGGGTGCGGCGGCGGGGTCTGATCGGAGAGCGTGTAGCTCCATTCTTCGAGAATGACGCCGCCCTCGCCAGGAATCTTGACGGCGTAGGAGTAGGTGGGAAGGGCGGCCAGGCGCTCGGCGTTGGCGCGGATGGCGTTCCAGGCCTCGGCTGGCACAAACCCGAAGCGGTTCGGCCGCGCCTCGGCGGCCTTGGCCTTCAGCAGTGGCAGCGTCTCGGCATTCACCAGCAGGCAGGGATGGCTGCGGACGCCGGTTTGGTTGCCGTTGTCCTGGGCCAGGGCGGGCAGGCCGGCGGCCGCCAGCAATACTCCGGCAACCGCGAAGGTTGAGGCTACGTGCATGCTCATCTCCGGACTCTCACGGGGTACGGTTCGACCAGGCGGACAACATAGCACGGGCCATCCATCCGGCACCTTCTCATCAGTCATCGCGCAGGCAGCCCTGCTCATAACTTGCCCGAATGCCCCAGAGTCCCAAGGCCGCCGACAACGGGGTCACTTCCGGGGGGCTTGACGAACAGGCTTGGCGCAGTCACCGTTCTGCTGTATGATGTGCGCAGGCTACCGCCGGAGGTGCGCCATGGCATCCTGTCCAAAATGTGGAGCGACGGTGGGCGCGACGCAGCGCCTCTGCCGTGTGTGTGGTTACAGCCTCGACCAGGCACGGCGTGGCGATGGGCTGTTCGCCCGCCTCCGGCGCTGGCTCGCCGGGGCTGGGAGGGCATTCGCCAACCTGCCGCGGTTCACCCTCTCTGTCCAGGTAACCCGCGACGGCCAGGAGGAGGGCCACGGGGAGGCTGTTGACCCGGCATCGCTGCCCCCCGAACTCCGCGGGGCCGTCGAGAAGAGCCGCCAGGACGGTCCGGCCGGCGGTTCCGTCGTGAAGGTGACCGACCTGGGTCCCGTGCAGGTCACCACCCGGACGGTCACCCATACCTACCACTCGCTGGACGAGATGCCGCCCGAGCTGCGGCAACGCGCCGAGGCCGCCATCAGCAGCGGGAGGGCGCCATCGGCCACGGCCATCACGGTGGTGATCAACGGCGAGAAGCGTACCTACAGCCGTATCGAGGACGTGCCGGAGCCCTACCGGCAGGCGCTCACCACAGCACGCCGGAAGGCCGACCCACGCTGAGAGGGAGATACCGCGGAAGCCCGCTGGCGCGAGCGGACCGCGGACTCCAGGACGCCATCCCCTGGAGCCGGCGGTCCGCTCCGGCTTGGCCGGAGCTTCCGCCGTCACTGCGAGGCGCTACCGCCCGACTACCGGCAGCGGCTCATCGCCGACCTGGGCGATGAGCTTGCGCGCGTATTCCACCGCCTCGATGTCACAATCGGCGATGCAACTCGCCAGGAAGACCAGTCCCTCGATGCGTCCCGCCCGCAGCCACTCGAGCCCCAGGCGGCACTGGTGCTGCATGGCGTCCATGGGCATGGGGCCGCCGACGCCGAAGTCCCACATGTAGATGCCTAACAGCTTGCGCGTCGTGGGGGCGATGGCTTCGAGACGCCCGAAGTTGGTCTCCAGCTTGTGCAGATCCGCCGCCTGCCAGGTCCAGAAGGTGGTCGCATCCACGACTTCCAGATGAGCCCGGATGGGGAAGTCGAGGTCCTGCACATAGGTCACCACATACAACTCCAGTGGACGGGAGGCGGAATGGAGTTGCCGGCGAAACGCCGCGACCTGCTCCACCGTGTAGCGACCGGGGCGAGCCGCGTCCCGGCGAAAGAAGTCGTCCATGATCGTCCCGGTCAGGTTGGGGAACTCAGGCAGCAGGTCCAGGACTGCCTGGACGTCCGGTTGCCGGTCGTTGTCGGTGGAGCCCGAATCGCCCACGATGGACCAGATGAAGCTCCGCAGCGGCAGCAGCGGCAGGGCGTGCTGGCGAAAGGGCGGTTGGGGCTGATTCCCGAAGCGCACCATCATCACATTCGGGATACCCAGGTAGAAGGCGCCTTCGGCCGGAGTCATCCGCGACGAGGCGCCGGGGAGGTGCCAGGCGTTGTTCGCGTGCCGGTGGTAACATCCCGCCTCATGTCCCCAGAGCCAGAAGCGGTCGCGCAGAGTGTCGGCCATGGTCAGCGTTTCCCTCTTTGGGCGTTTGACGTTTCAATCTGGCCTATTCCCGAACGGCCATTTCAACCCCAAGGGGCACCGCGTGGGCCTGGCCCGCAACCCCAGCGGGAAGCACTCCCAGCTCCCCCGCGGGTGGGACGCATCCCCCCAGGCCGATGGCACTATACGGCGGCGGCAGCGCCGGAGCAATCAGCGGCGGCGTGGCGTCCTGGCGGGCTTAGCGGGCTTAGCGGGCTTGGTGGTCGACGCCGCGGGCTCTTGCAGGGAGCGAATCTGATCCCGCAACATGGCGGCGCGCTCGAATTCGAGGGCCTCGGCAGCCTCGATCATCTCTTTCTCGAGTTGGCGCACCGTCTCTACCACGTTGTAGTCCTGACCGGCTTCAGCGACCACGCGAGTGACCTGTTCCTCGGCCTCGTCGTAACGGCGCAGGCTGGACTGGATGGCCCGGCGCACCGTGGTGGGGGTGATGCCGCGCTCGCGGTTGAAGGCTTCCTGGCGCAGGCGGCGTTGGCGGGTGATATCCAGGACTCGGCGCATGCTGGCCGTGACGCTGTCGCCGTAGAGGATCACTTTGCCATTGGCATTGCGCGCGGCGCGGCCGGCGGTTTGCATGAGGCTCGTTTCAGAGCGCAGGAAGCCTTCCTTGTCAGCATCGAGCACCGCCACGAGCGAGACCTCGGGCAGATCGAGTCCTTCCCGCAGCAGGTTGATACCGACGAGGCAGTCGAAGTCGCCGGCGCGCAGGCTGCGGAGAATGTCGACGCGCTCGATGGCATCGACTTCGCTGTGCAGGTAGCGGCTGCGGATGTCCAGCTTGCGCAGGTAGTCGGAGAGGTCCTCGGCGCTGCGCTTGGTGAGCGTCGTCACCAGGGTGCGCTCGCCCTTGGCGGCGCGTTCGCGGATTTCGTGAATGACGTCATCGATCTGGTTCGTGAGGGGGCGGACCTCGACTTCGGGATCGAGCAGGCCAGTGGGACGCATGACCTGCTGCACGGGTGTGTTGAGCGTCAGTTCGTAGGTGCCCGGCGTCGCCGAGACGAAGAGGATATTCTGCTGCAGCGCTTCGTATTCCTCGAAGTTCAGCGGGCGATTATCCAGGGCGGAAGGCAGGCGAAAGCCATGTTCGACCAGGACGAGTTTGCGGTTGCGGTCGGCTCGGTACATGGCGTGAATCTGAGGCAGGGTGACGTGGGACTCGTCGACAATGGTGATAAAGCCTTGGGGGAAGTAGTCGATCAGGGTGGAAGGGCGAGACCCGGGCTCGCGGGCGGCCAGGTGGCGCGAGTAGTTCTCGATGCCCTGACAGTAGCCGATCTCGCGCAGCATCTCCAGGTCGTACTGGGTGCGCTGGTAGATGCGCTGCGCCTCCACCAGACGCCCGGCACGCTCGAAGTGCCCCACCTGTTCGTCAAGCTCGGCCAGGATGCCCTTCTCGGCTTTCTTGATCTGCTCCTGAGGCATGACGAAGTGCTTGGCGGGAAACACGGAGATCTCATCGAGCGACTCGATCAGCTCGTGGGTGAGCGCATCGCGCCGGGAAAGACGCTCGATGGTGTCGCCCCAGAATTCGACGCGCACAAAGTCGTCGCGGTAGGACGGGTAGATGTCGAGCGTGTCGCCGACCGCGCGGAAGGCGCCGCGTTCCGGGGCGGTGTCGTTGCGGGTGTACTGGATGTCCACCAGGCGGCGCAGGAGGTCGTCGCGTTCCATGGTGCCGTTGATGACCAGATGTGCCTGCATGGCCTCGAAGTCCTTCGGCGAGCCCAGGCCGTAGAGGCACGAGACGCTGCACACGACGATGACATCGCTGCGTTCCAGCAGCGAACTGGTGGCGGCAAGACGCAGCTTCTTCTCCAGCTCGTCGTTGATGGAGGCGTCCTTGGCAATGTAGGTATCG
This sequence comes from uncultured Victivallales bacterium, assembly GCA_903933565.1. GTDB lineage: Bacteria > Verrucomicrobiota > Lentisphaeria > Oligosphaerales > JAFGRS01 > CAILUI01. The sequence goes on from CAIZKT010001003.1 coordinate 6,609, forward strand.
GTCTGGGGTATGTAGGCCTCGGGCTGGTAGTAGTCGTAGTAGCTGACGAAGTACTCAACCGCGTTTTCCGGGAAGAACGACTTCAGTTCGCTGTAGAGTTGGGCGGCCAGGGTCTTGTTGTGCGAGATGACGAGAGCCGGGCGCTGCACGCATTGGATGACGTTGGCGAGGGTAAAGGTCTTACCCGAACCGGTGACGCCGAGGAGAGTCTGGAAGCGTTGGTTCAGGCGCAGTCCCTCCACCAGCGCGGCGATGGCCTCGGGTTGGTCGCCCGCCGGAGAGAACTCCGCATGCAGCTTGAAGAGGTGTTGCCGTCGCATGGTGTGTCGCTGTCTGTGGTCGGTTCGCCGAGGCGCGGCCGCGGCGTCGGAGGTGGGCCTATGGCACTCCCGGCCGATACTCGAGATCGATGCCGTAGGACATCTGCTGGTGGGTCTTGACCGGTAGGGCCTGTCCCAGGTTGTCGAAGCTGTACACGCCGGCCAGAGCGGTCAGGCCACGGCGCACGATCGGCGCGGCAAAGGCGCCAGCCGTGGCCGGATAGTGCGACGCGGCAGTGTAGGAGACGGTGTACGCGGCGCCCGCCTCGAGAGCGAAGGGCTTCTCGAGAGCGAGGCGCTGCCAGCCCGAACTGGTCTCAGCGGTCGTGTTCAGCGCGAGCCGACAGGTCCCGGCAGCATCCCAGAACTTGAAGGTGTGGGTGGACTCTACCTCGCCTTCGGCCTTGAAGAACCAGACGGCGGCGATCTCCCCGGCTTTCAGGACCTGGATTTGCAGTCCGAGGTCTACCTGGCCCGCCGCCGTGGCCACCGCCGGGCGCTGGCCCGCGAAGAACAGGCCGTTGGTCGGGGAGATCGCGAGCGGATTGGGGTTGGGCAATCCCAGCGCCCGGCACATGACGAAATCCAGCGCGGCGCGCGTGTCGGCCGCGTCGGTGCTATGCCCGACCTCAGGACGGTCAATCAGCAGCACGGTGCGCCCCATCTCCTGCAGCACCTTGGCCAGCCGACGGACGCTGTCGGGCGGGACCGAGGTGTCCTTGCCTCCCACGGTCAGGGCTACCGGCATGGTGAAACGCTCGGGCCAATACTCGGCACTGCGCTTCTTGTACTCCTCCGGAATCTGCGCCTTGGCGCCGCCGAACGAGGCCTGTATGGCATCCTGGAAATGGGTGTACTCGAGGTGGTTCGCCGTGCCATTCTGGCTGGACACCCCGGCAATCAGCTCGGGGTGCAAGGCGGCAAAGGTCAAGACCGCTGAGCCCCCCATGGACCCACCCACGAGGAAGACCTTGCCGACTTTATACTTGCGGCGCAGATCGGCGATGATCTGGACGACGTCAGCCTCGGCCGCGGGACCCATCCATGAGGTCTTGGCACGATAATCCGGAGAGATAAAGACCAGGCCGTACGCCGCCGCCGCCTCACGGGCCGCGCTGGCCTCGCCACGGGATTCCGTGACGTACTGGTGTCGGTCCGAGCCATGGCCGTGCAGAGCGATGAGGACGTGCCGCTCTATCTTGGGATCGAAGCCGGCTGGGAGCAGTTCCATGTAGTACTGCGTGGTCCCGTCCAAGGCCGCGACAAAGGCGATGTCCGCAGGCTCCCCGAGGGCCGGGGCGGCCTCCTGGCCCGCTGCCGCCAGCGCCGCCAACGACAACGTCAGAGCCAGCGCGGACCCCGTCCCCAGCGCGGCAGAAGTGAGCAGCGACATCGAGGCTTCTCCTGGCTTGTTCGCCAAACCGTGGTTCGCCTGGCCGTAGGTCCGGCCCACCCCTGGACATCGGGTTCGCAACCCGGCCACAGGAGATCCCGCGCTCCAGAACGCCGGGCCAGGGACTCTGTCGAACCGTGCGCATACCATAGAGCTTCGTGGCCACGAGGTAAACCGGTAACTGGCCTGCGGCAGGAGTGGGCGCTAAGGTAGGACGCAGACCGACGGAGTGGCGCGCCCGCCTCGGCGCGCCTGAATCTGAACACGTTCGACCCAGGAGCCCTGACACATGCGCATCAAGCAATCCCTCTGCTACCCCTGCTTCAAACCCAAGGACATGAGCCTCGACGACCTCTTCAAGAACGTCGCCGGCATCGGTTACGCCGCCATCGAACTGTGGGCGCGCGGTGACGACTTCGAAGAGGTCGTCGGCCTGGCCCACAAGCATGGGTTGGCGGTCGCCAGCATGAGCGGCCACAAGTCCCTGCCCGACGGGCTCAACAAGCGCTCCAACCATGCCCGCATTGAAGCTGAGTTGAGAACCTCGATCGAGCTGGCCGCCAAGCACCGCATCCCGGGGCTGATCTGCTTCAGCGGCAATCGGCAGCCCTACCAGAGCAACGAGGACGCGCTTGATGCCACGGCGGAGTGCCTGCGGCGGGTGGCGCCCTACGCCGAAGCGCAGGGGATCAACCTGAACATGGAGCTGCTGAACTCCAAGGTCGACCACCCCGGCTACCTGTGCGATCACACGGCCTGGGGCGTGGCGGTCTGCGAGCGCGTCAACAGCCCGCGGGTCAAGCTGCTGTATGACATCTACCACATGCAGATCATGGAAGGGGACTTGATCCGTACCATCCGCGAAAGCATCCGCTGGATTGGGCACTTCCACACGGCGGGAAACCCCGGCCGCAGGGACATGGATGACGTGCAGGAACTGAACTACGCGGGCATCTGCCGCGGCATCGCCGCCACCGGGTTCGAACTCTACGTCGGGCACGAGTTCAACCCCAAGGGCGACATCCTGGCGGCCCTGCGCACAACCTTCGCCATCTGCGACCAAAGCTGACCGGCCGCGCCGCGCTTGAGACGGACAGGGCGCAGCGCCAGGGTGGTGTGGAGAAGGAGCGACGACCGTGGGCAGCACGAACGTGGCAAGTCGGCGGCCCCTGGAGTGCGGCGGCAGAGACTCGCCGGGGTGCGTCGGCGGGGCGGCGTTGCCTGAGCCGCCCGGCGCTGGCGCCCCGCGCCAGCCCACGCGGCGTCGCAGCCGCCTGGCGCCGGGGCTGGCCATCTCGCTCATTCTGGCGGCCGTCCTGTCCGCGGGGGCGGCCGAAGGCGGCGCCCGCGAGCGCCAGCCAGGGGCCCCGGAGGCTGGCACGGCGCCGGGCGTCACGGCCACCCAGACCGCAGCGGCGGCGCCGCGGGAGGGCAGCCTGCGCTCGGCGACGCCCACGCTCCGGACCGCGAGCGCGGCCCAGGTCGTACCCCCGCGCCCCCCCCGTCGTCCCTTTTCCACCTTGGACTATGCGATCTTCGCCGTCTACCTGGTCGCCTCGGTGGCCATCGGCCTGCTGTTCACCACCGGCCAGGAGACCCTCAAGGACTACTTCCTGGCCGGGCGCGGCATCCACTCCATCATCGTGGCCATCTCGGTGCTGGCGGCCCTGTTCTCCGGCATCAGCTACCTGGGAGCCCCTGCCGAGCTCTACTCCCACAGCATCACCTTCATGCTGGTCGGGCTCAGCTTCTTCATTGCCACGCCGCTGACCAACCTGGTGTTCATGCCGTTCTTTTACCGCGCCAACTTCTACACCGCCTACCAGTATCTGGAGGCGCGTTTTTCCGTAGGTGTGCGGACCCTTTCCTCGGCGCTGTTCATCATCCGGGTGCTGATCTGGCTAGCGCTGGCGACCTACGCGCCGGCCCTGGCCCTGGAACAGGTGACGGGCTTCCCCCTGTGGCTGACGATTCTGCTGACCGGCGTCCTCACCACCCTCTACACCGCGCTGGGCGGCATGAAGGCGGTCATCTGGACCGATGTGATGCAGTTCGTGGTGCTGGTAGGCGGCCAGATCGCCATCTTCGTGGTGGCGCTCGGGCACATTCCCGACGGGGTGATGGGGGTTTACCGCATCGGCCAGGCCGCGGGTAAGTTCGACCTCAGCCTGAGCCTGGATCCCAGCGTGCGGGTGACGCTGTGGGGTGTGCTCATCGGCGGCGCCTTCATGAACCTGGTGCAGATGGCCACCGATCAGGTCTCGGTACAGCGTTACCTGACCGCGACCAACCTCAAGGAGGCCCGCCGGGCCCTCTGGATCAAGCTGGCCCTGACCCTGCCCGTGGTCGCCATCTTTTATCTCTCCGGCATCGTCCTGTTCGCCTTCTACCAGACCCAAACCGACCCCCTCGCGGCCGGCTGGATCACAAAGGCCGACCAGATTCTTCCCTACTTCGTCATGCACGAACTGCCTACCGGTATGCCTGGGGTGCTGATCGCGGCCATCTACGCGGCCAGCATGTCGACCGTGTCGGCCGGCATCAACTCCCTGACCACGGCCAGCCTGGTCGATTTCTACCAGCGACTTTGGCGTCCGAACGCCAGTTCGGCGCACCTTCTGCGGCTGGCCAAGTGGCTCTCGCTCTTCTACGGCGTGCTGATTGTGCTCCTGGCCTTTGTGGTGGAGCGTCTGGGCAGCCTGATTGAGGCCAGCAACAAGGCCATCGGCCTGGTGGGGGGACCGCTCCTGGGCCTGTTCCTGCTGGGAATGTTCTCGCGGCGCGCCAACGCCACGGGCGCCATCCTGGGCTGGTTCGCCGGGGTGCTGGTGCTGCTGCCCGTGTGCTTTCTGACCAAGACCTCCTTCCTCTGGTATGCCCTGCTGGGCAGCGTGACCACCTTCGTGGTCGGCCTGGCCTGCAGTCTGCTGCTACCCGCCCCGACAGCAGCCCAGATCGAGGGCCTGGTGGTGGGAAGGCCGGGGGCGGCAGACGGCGAGGAGCGCTGAAACACGACCCTGGCGCCTTGAGGAGGCCCGCAATCTCTCGCACCGCCGGGTCTTGCGGCTTGGCTGCCTACCACTAGATTACCCACGCACAGCTTCCAAACCCTTCCGGCAGCGCCGACAAACGCTGGCAAGCCGCGAAGACATCAGGGTCGGGGGTCGGAATCGGCATTGGTATCGTGCCTGGCGGAGCCCGCTACAGTGGGTCACAACAAGCGCCGCGGGCATCTTCTCATAGCTTCTGAGGTCACACCCGTATGGCGTCGATCAAAGACTGGCAGAGCGGCGTGGTTTCCGTTACCCTAGGCCTCGCCACGGACCACGGGGGCCTCGCCAAGAAAACGATGCTGGCCGCCTACCTGGAGCAACGCGGGGTGGCCGTCCGCGATTTTGGCGCCATGACCTGCCAAGCGGAGGATGATTACCCGGATTTCGCTGCCGCCCTCTGCCGAGCCCTGGTGCGCGGCGAGATCACCTGTGGCATTCTGCTCTGCCGCAGCGGCGTCGGCATGAGCATCACGGCCAACCGTTTCCCCGGTGTGCGCGCGGCCCTCGTAGAGACCCCGGCGAAAGCCCAGGCCAGTCGCGACCACAATGCCTCCAATGTGTTGGTGACCGGCGGCGACGGCATGTCGGATGCCGACCTGGTGGCCACCGTGGAAGCCTGGTTGACGACGCCCTTCTCCGGGGCCGAACGCCATGCGCGCCGACTGGGCAAGCTGGAGGCGCAGTCCTACGATGACGTCGCTGCCATCCGTGCCGTGGACCCGGAGATTGCCGCGCTGATGGACCTCGAAGCTGCTCGTGAAGACCGCGGCCTCGAACTCATCGCCAGCGAGAACTTCGCCAGTCCGGCCGTGCGCGCCGCCTGCGGTTCCGTCATGACCAACAAGTACGCCGAGGGCTACCCCGGCAAACGCTACTACAACGGCTGCCTACACGTGGACCGGGCCGAAGAGCTTGCCATCGAGAGAGCCTGCTCCCTCTTCGGGGCAGACGCCGCCAACGTCCAGCCGCACTCCGGCAGCCAGGCCAACATGGCGTGCTACTTCGCCACGCTCGAACCCGGCGACACCGTTCTCGGTATGAGCCTGGACCACGGCGGACATCTGACCCACGGCCTCAAGGTGAACTTCAGCGGGCGCTTCTACCATTTCGTCGGCTACGGGGTGAATCCGCAGACCGAGATGCTGGACTACGACGTCATCGCCGACCTGGCCCGCCAACATAAGCCCCGCCTGCTCCTGGCCGGCGCCAGCGCTTACCCGCGCTTCATGGACTTCGCCCGCTTGCGCGCCATCGCCGACGAGGTCGGCGCCCTGTTGATGGTCGATATGGCCCACGTCGCCGGCCTGGTGGCTGCCGGCCTGCATCCCAGCCCCGTCCCCTACGCCGATCTGGTCACCACCACCACCCACAAGACCCTGCGCGGCCCGCGCGGCGGCATGGTCCTGGGACGCGCCGAGATCATGAAGAAGATCAACTTCCAGGTCTTCCCGGGCATCCAAGGCGGGCCGCTGATGCATGTCATCGCCGCCAAGGCGGTCTGCCTGAAAGAGGCCATGACCCCCGAGTTCAAGGCCTACCAGCAGCAGGTTGTGCTCAACGCCGCCTGCCTGGCCAAGGCGCTGACGGCGAGCGGTTTCCGCATCGTCTCGGGGGGCACCGACAACCACCTGATGCTGGTCGACATGCGGCCGAAGAAGATCACCGGCAAGGCTGCCGCGACGGCGCTGGACCGGGCCGATATCACGGTCAACAAGAACATGATCCCCTTCGACCCGGAGAGCCCCTTCGTCACCAGCGGCATCCGCGTGGGCACCCCAGCGGTCACGACCCGGGGCCTGCGGGAGCCGGAGATGGCGCGGATTGCCGGGTTCATCGGCCGGGTGATCGACCACATCACTGACGAGGCCGTCATCCACCAGGTCGGCAAGGAGGTGTTCGAGATGACCCGACACTTCCCCCTGCCCCAGTTCAGCGCCTGCCGCTAGGGTCTTGCGGTTCAGGTGCCCGGTAAATCAGCGCTCGCCGCGCTCATCGCGGACGCGCACGGCTTTGCCTTCGCTCCGAGGCAACTTGCCGGGCTCGACCAGCTTCACCAGCGGCGTCACCATCACCTCGTCCCGAACCTGCGCCGCAATCTGACGCCGAAGCTGTTCGAGCGCTCCGAAGTCCCCCTTGAAGCACTCCGGGCGGAGTTCGACCTCGACGCTCATCTCGTCGGCCCCCGCCACGCGATGCAGGACGATGAGGAAGTCCTGGCCGACCTCCGGGATACGCATGAGGACCTTCTCTACCTGGATGGGAAAGACGTTGCAGCCCTTGATGATGAACATGTCATCGCTGCGCCCGGTGATGCGGTCGATGCGCCGATGGGTACGACCGCAGGGGCACTCGCCGGGGATGAAACGGGTCAGATCACGGGTGCGGTAGCGCAGGATCGGCATCGCCTGCCGGTCCAGCGTGGTCAGCACCAGTTCGCCACGCTCGCCGACAGGCATGGGAGCGAGGGTGTCCGGGTGGACAATCTCGGGGATGAAGCAGTCTTCCCACACGTGCAGCCCCGTCTGGCACTCGCACTCGAACGCGACCCCAGGCCCGTTCATCTCACTCAGTCCATAGGAGTTGAAGGCCTTGACCCCAAAGCTGGCTTCGATGCGTCGGCGCGTCTCCTCGGAGTGGGGCTCCGCCCCGATGACCAGCAGGCGCAACCGGGAGTCCCGACGCGGGTCCAGTCCAAGCTCGTCGAAGACCTCGTGCAGACGCCCCAGATAGCTGGGGATAGCATGAACCACGGTGGTCCCAAAGTCCTGCATCAGCTTGATCTGACGGTGCGAGTTGCCAGCCCCGGCCGGAATCGTCAACGCCCCCAGCCGCTCGGCCCCGTACTGGAAGCCCAGGCCACCGGTGAAAAGCCCATAGCCGCAGATGTTCTGAAACACATCGGTGTCGCGCGCCCCGACCGCGTAGAGACTCCTGGCTACCAGATTGGCCCACGACGCCAGATCATGCGCGTTATGGAACACCACGGTGGGATTCCCGGTCGTGCCGCTCGAACAGTGGAGCCGTACCAAGTCGCGCCGCGGCACGGTCACGAAGCCATAGGGAAAGTGGCCCCGCAGGTCCTCCTTGGTCGTGAACGGCAGACGCGGCAACTCAGCCAGCCTGGGCAGGGCTGCCGACGCGCCGCCGCGCCCGCCCAGCGACGCCGCGTAGAAGGGCGACTTCAGGCACTGTGCCAGCGTCGCCCGCAGACGCCGGTCCTGGAGAGCCTCCAGGTCGGCCCGTGACATCGTTTCTAGCTTGGGTTCCCAATACATCGTCTGATCCCGCCCCCGGTCACGCATAGCCATCGAAGAACCGCTGCCGGGTCGGGTGCCGCAGTTTCCTCAAGGCCTTGAACTCGATCTGGCGAATGCGCTCGCTGGAGAGGTTGAAGCAACGGCCGATGGCATCAAAGGTGCGCGGTTCCTCGCCATCGAGACCGAAGCGCATGGTCAACACCTCGCGTTCGCGTTCCTCCAGGGTGTGCAGCGCGCTGCCGATCGACTCGCGCAGCAGCTTCTGCGCCATCTGGAACTCCGGAGCGTGCTCCTCCTCGTCGGCAACGAAATCCACCAGCTCGGTCTCGGCCCCTGGCCGCACCGCGCTCTGCAGGGAAATCATCTGCTGGGACATCTTGCGCAGGGCTCGCACTCGGGCGGCCGGCAGCCCCAGGCGCCGGGCCACCTCTTCGGGAGCAGGTGGGTGACCGAGTTCCTGCAACAGTCCCTCTTCGGCAGAGGTGATCTGGCTCAACTCACGCAGGATGTTCGGCGGGATGCGAATGGTGCGACCCTGCCGTGAAAGGGCCCGCATGACGGCCTGCCGAATCCAGTAGCTGGCATAGGTGCTGAAGCGGTGCCCGCGCTCGTGCTCGAACTTCTCTACCGCCCGCATCAACCCGATGTTGCCCTCCTGGATAAGATCCATGAAAGGCACTCCCAGGTGCGCATAGCGCCGGGCAATACTGACCACCAGGCGGAGATTGCTCTCGACCATGGTGCTGAGCGCCGCCTCCTGTTACTGCTGGTACTGCCGCAGGCGCTGCAACAACTGGGCCCGCGCCTCGGGGCTACTCGCCGGAATATCGGCTTCGCCATCCACCAGGCGCCGCAGGCACTCCTCGTAGAACTCGTCCCGCAGCGGCAGCCGACGCAGCACCCGCTGGAAGGACGAACGCAGGATCTCAAGCCGTTCCTCACTCTCGCCGGCACTCTCCTCCGGAATGCTGCGCATGTCCCGCTCGATCGCCTGCACCGTGGTCAGGACAGCGTGCATGTGGAGCAGCAGTTCCTTGGGGTCTTCGTAGGCGTTGACGTCGATCAGGTGCAATAGTTGATTGCGATCCACGCCGCCCGCCAACTCGGTGAGTACGGTCATCAGCAACGCCGGGGTGCAACAGAGACGCTGCTGCACGACGTCGCGGGCTTCCTGGTACTGCCGGGCGTAGAAAACCTCTTCCAGCGGCGTCAGGCGGGCGATGCTTCCAACCCGACGCAGGTAAGAGCGGATCGCGTCCTCGCCGCCTTCCCGTGGACCACTCGGGGCAGACGCATCGTCCGCCGGCTCGGCGTCGTCCGTGTCGCTGACTTGGGCACCCCAGTCTGCCACGCTAGCGGCTCCTTACCGATTCCGCCCGTCTCATCCGCACCGGTCAACCCGCCGCACCAGGGCGGTAGCTAAACGAAGCAAGCATGTGCAACCTAAAGCAGAGAACGCAAATTGCCAGACCCACGGCAGAACGCCCAGGGCTGTTTCAAGAAACGGCCGCCGTCGTACCGCCGGCAGTGAAAGCGGCG
>CAIZKT010001004.1:0-2530 GCA_903933565.1 uncultured Victivallales bacterium
GTACGTGCACAAGTGGTGTTCACCGTGTTTCTCGGCCGTTGGCAGGAGCTGGTCCAGCGAAATGAAGACCATGATGCCCGCAACCAACGCAAAGAGGATGCCGAACACGGCATCGCTCATGTAGTGGATCAGAAACCCGCCGCCGATCGCGGCGCCGACCGGTTCGGCCACGCCCGAGAGGAGCGAGTAGACGAACGCCCGCTTGCGGCTGCCCGTCGCGTAGAAGATCGGGATCGACACCGCGATGCCTTCGGGAATGTTGTGCAAGGCAATGGCTACGGCGATGGCCGTGCCCACCGCGGGTTCCCGCAGAGCCACCACGAAGGTGGCCATGCCTTCGGGGAAATTGTGGATGCCGATCGCCAGCGCGGTGAGCACACCCATGCGCAGCATGCTTGCGGACACGTCCCGATCTTGCCGTTTGCGGGGGCGATCCGGGCCGTAGGCGTCGACTTCCTCCACGTCGTGCTGCTCATGCGGGTTCTCCGGCGCTGGAATCAGTTTGTCAACCAGGGCGATCAGGAGCATGCCGCCGAAGAATGCCAGCACGGCGACCCATGAACCGGCCTTCTCCCCCCACGCCGCAGCAAGTGCGATCCGGCCTTTCGGCAGGATTTCCACCATCGAAACGTAAAGCATGACGCCGGCGGAAAACCCCATGGACACCGCGAGGAAACTCCGGTTCGTGCGGTGGGTGAAGAACGCCAACACGCTACCAATGCCGGTGCAAAGCCCCGCCATGGCCGTAAGCAGGAACGCGTAAGCTGTAGGGTTCAGTTTCGCTCTCCTTGTTCCAGCGGCACGAGGACCTCGTTCCGGCGCAGGAACCACGGCGTGAAGGGCGCGTTGTATCGTGCCCATATCGGATCACCGGCAGCGGCCAGGCCCTGCGCCTTCATCCACTCCCGCAACTGGGCGAGATGATGCTCGTAACCATGCTGGCTCCAGGTGCCGGAGTACCGCACCGCGGCCAGGCGGCGGGCCGGAATGGCGCGCAGGCGTACCTTCTCGTCCGTGGGCACCGGCAGCGTCTCGAGCGTGGTATGGGCCGGCATCATGAAGGTGACGGCCCAGCGGTTGCCCACCGCCTCCTGCCCAACCGGCGCGGTCATGGCGATCTTCTCGCCATCCCGCTGCTGGGTGACGGGCGCGGTCATAGGGATCTTCCCCTTGGCTCGGTTCGCGCCTGAGATGTAGCTGAACAGGGGGCCGAACCCCTTGTTGCCGGCTTCTTCCAGCGTCCCGTCAACCAACACCTCCGCGACCACCTGGGGCGAGTACTGTCGCACCTGGAAGTGCCCGTCCGTCTTCTCCACCCTGTAGGCCGCCTCCTCGGTTGCCATGGCGACACCTCCCGCCGTCCCGAATACCAGCCCGGCCAGCATGAGGCCGAGCAAACGCGATGCTACGTTGCCCTGCATGGGTCCCTCCGCTTGTCTGCGCACAGCGCCGCCGTGATGCCCGCCTCAGGCGGCCTGCCGGGCCGCGCCAGCGGTGCGCCGTAGAGCGTCGCTTCGCTCGTGAAGATCCTATGGCTGTGGTGGAACGTGCTATCTTGCCGGGTACAAGTCAAGCGCGACAACAACATGCTCCACACCCCGCGCGTGACGGAGAACGTCTGGGCCTTCTTCGCGGCCTTTCAGAAGCTCGGCGGGAGGGAACGCCATGGACATACGTGAACGGTGCGACCTGCCGGCTGCCCGGCTGGAACCCGACGCCGAGCGCCGGGTGGCGGCGTTGCGGGGTGGCAGGGCCGACCGCATCCCGAACTGTGCTGGCCTCCAGCCACTCGATCGTGGACGCCATTCCAGCCGAGAACTACTTTGCCATGGTCGAGACGGCCATCCGGCACGGCTGACAACGCCCAGCCTGGGGTGCCTGCCGCGCGGTCGTCCCCCACACCGAGGTGGCGTGAGCCAGCGGCAGACAGCGCCCTTCTCATGAGGTTACATTCCACCATGAACAGCCACCTGCATGTGCTTGCGTTGTGCGGACTCGCGCTGCCCGGACTGCTGTTGTCGGCGCCCGTGCCAGGCGCGGCCGTCCGGGGCCAGTTCATCCGCGTCGAATCGGGCGACCGACACGAGTACCTGCACTTCGCCGAGGTGGAGGTGTACGTTGGCGGTAAGAACAGTGCCGTCGGCAGACCCGTGAAGGCCTCGTCGACGATGCCGCCGTTCACGCCGGACAAGGCCGTCGATGGCCGCATCGAGTACACCTGGGGAGTCGACCCCAGCTTCTGGAGTTCCGCGGGCAACCGGGGCGGCGAGTGGTGGGAAGTCGACCTCGGCGCCGAGGTCCCCATCGAGCGGGTTCTTCTCTACAACCGGTCGGACTGCTGTCAGGAACGGCTGCAGGGCGCGGTGCTGACGGTCCTTGCAGGTGATCGATCGGTCGCATCCAGGACCACTATGGAGGCCACGGTGAACCCCAACGAGATCGAGTTTGTCCCGCCGCGGTACCCGCCGGTCGACGTCGACGGCCTCCCCCTCGCGGCGCGCATCGAGGCGGTTTCCCCCCGCTTCGACAA
>CAIZKT010001005.1:0-12191 GCA_903933565.1 uncultured Victivallales bacterium
GCCTGGTGTCCTACGAGGTTGCTGCAAGTCTCATACAAGGAAAACCATGCGAGAGCAGGGGATACCGCGAACCTGCCCGGAACGGGCTTGGCATCGCGGGCTCCAGGGGGGATGCGCGAGCAGGGGATACGCAGTTGCACCTGAGTAGTCACCCTGAGCGGGGGTCTCTTTCTGGAAACAGCCCTGGCTACTACTCACTCTTTCGGGTTGAAGTGTTCAGGTGGGGCTCTTATGTTTCGGCACTAGATTGCCGCACGTGGTCGCGGCGTTTGCAGGGCGCAACGGCAGAGGCATGGCGATGGAGAAGACGGTCATCAACAAGGCGCGGGTGAAGTGTCCGGGCTGCGCGCGCCTGTTTGAGTGCGACGACGAGAACCGTGGCTGCGTCACCAAGTGTCCGAAGTGCGAATGCGATTTTCTCATTCCCGAAGAGGGCACGGATGGGGTGCTGCTGGGCACCGGTGACGACTGTTTCGATATCGTCTGTCCGCACTGCCATACCGAGTTTGTCCTGCCCGACGAATACCGCGGCGAGACGGCCGACTGCGCCGAGTGCCACCGCGTGTTTGTGATCCCGCCTGAGGGTAAAGACGGCCTTCCGGTGGAAGAGCAAGCAGCGGCTCCGGTTCCCGCGGTCAAGGAGCCGCAGGTGCAGGAGATGTCGTCGCCGCGGCGGATGGCGACGGTCTTCCTCTCGCGCAAGGAGGTTCTGGATCAGGCCGAGAAGGCGCAGCGCGAGCGTATGGAGCGGGTGGCGCAGCCGCGCGGCATCCGGCGGGTGGGGGCTACGCCGGGCGCGATTGCGGCCGGTTTCGAAGGCGGACCGGAGGCTAGCGGTCTCGGCGTCATCGACCTGAAGACCTCGCCGGTGTTTGATCCTGTTCCCGCCCGCGGCGTACGGCGCTCGGAACTGCCGGAATGGATGCCGCCCCTGGACTTTGAAAAGCGAGAGAAGATCGTCGAGTTTGAAGCCGGCGCCGAGCCCACCTTTCTAAAGATCAAGGTGATTACGCTGGTGCCCGTCCTGCTCATCCCCGTCGCCGTGGGATTGAGCCAGGACCTCCTGCATCCGGCCGTTGCGGCGGCTGGCGCGTTCGTGCTGGCGCTGGTGTGCTGGGGCCTGTCGGCGGTGAAGCTTCTTCCCGTGTTCGGGCGCAAGGTGATCATTCTGACGAATTTCCGGGTGATCATGGCGGATCCGAGCGAAGTGGTGGACATCGATCTGCTCTGAGGGTTGTGCCGCTGGCCCGCGCGTCGGCGCGCCCCAGCCCGCGGGGGTTCCCTGGGGCTCTTGCAGAACCCCACACCTGTCCCCTGAAGCGGTGCCCGCAGTCGGCAAGACCCCAGATACGGCGGAAGCCCCGGCTGGGCCGGTGCGGACCGTCGGCTTCAGGCAGGTTTCTGCGACGGCCTTGTGGTTCTGCAAATGGCTCCCCTGGTATCGCTCCCTCCGGCGGTTGCATCCGCCGTTCCCGCCTGCCACTTTGTGGCACTCTTTTCGGCCCTGTCGTACCACTCCGTGGCACCTGTCGGCGGCCTTCGTATACCACTCCGTGGCACCCCCTCTGGCAAAGTCGCGATTATTCTCCTTCCGTGCTTGATTTGCCCCTGTAGCGCATATATTTGCAGCACAGTCAGGGGGCGTGTTGGTGGGTGAAAAAACAGGCCGCGCGGGGGGGGTGTGCGGGGTCTGTTCGGGCGCTGGTTGCGGGGTCGAGACGGTTCCAGGTTTTCGCGGCAAGACGGGCGGCTTATGGTGATTGCGAAGAATGACGGGGTTGTGGGTATTCAGGGTGGCGCGGCCCCGATGACTGTGAGCGACCTGGTCCGGGTTCTGGAGGCCGAGGTTGTCTGTTGCGATGAGCATCTGGGTCGGCGCGTTCTGGCGTTTGCCGCCAGCGATCTGCTGAGCGACGTGTTGGCCGTCGAGCAGCATGAGTACGCCTTGCTGACGGGGCTCACCAACGCGCAGATCGTGCGCACGGCCGACATCACCGGCGCTGCCTGCATCGTGATCGTCCGCAACAAGAAGCCCCAGCAAGCGGCGGTGGCGCTGGCCCAGGCGTCCGGGATTCCCATCATCCTGGCGCCTTGTTCCATGTTTGAAGCCTGTGCTCAATTGAGTCGTCTCGCAGAACCGCATCATGGCGCAGTTTCACGAACGTCAGATACGCCTGGTACATGAGCTGATGTACCAGATCAAGGTGCGGGAGGCGATGACGCGCGAGGTCATCACCTTCCCGCCCGCCGTGACGTTTCGCGAAGTGCAGTTGTGTCTGAAGAAGAATCGTTTCTCCGGCACGCCGATCGTGGAGGCTGGGCGCTTGGTCGGCATCGTCAGCATTGACGACATCATCACGGCGTTCGACCATGGGGTGATTGACCAGCCGGTGGCTGGGTTGATGACGCGCCATCCGATCACCGTGCCGCAGAACTACTCGGTGATTGCGGCTTCAAACCTTTTCCACAAGTATGGTTTTGGCCGTCTGCCGGTGGTGAGCCGCCCCGGCAGTGACGAGCTGGTCGGCATCATCACCTTCAGCGATATCCTGTCGCATCTGTTGCTGCAGATCAACAGTATCGCCGAGCGGGTTGAGGAGCACGAGCGCACCATTGAGGCGCACATGGAACGGCGGCGCGACCTGCTGCATTTTGAACTTGCCGCGGACAGCTTTGAGCGGGCCGGGGTGGCTGCCACGCTCACCAAGAAACGGCTGCAGTCGCGCGCCGTACCCCAGGACCTGGTGCGCCGGATTGCAGTGATCTGCTACGAGGCGGAGATGAACGTCATCCTGCATTCGCTGGGTGGCTACATGGATGTGGAGATGCTGCCGGACCGGGTGCGCGTCCGGGTGGTTGACGAGGGCCCCGGGATTCCGGACATTGACAAGGCGATGCTGCCCGGTTACACCACCGCCAACGAGAAGATTCGGGCGCTCGGATTTGGTGCGGGGATGGGATTGCCCAACATCAAGCGTTGCGCTGACCAGTTCAACATCTCCTCTTCCATGGAGACCGGGACAGAGCTGGAGGCGACCGTATTTCTGCCGGCGCCAACGCCGGTCGCGCCGACTCCGGCGGTGTCCGAGACGTCGCCAAAGGAGGCCGCCCATGACGGTTGAGCATCTGGTGTCGGTGTTGGGTCTCGACCCCATCAATCTGGCGGATCCCGCCAGTCGGCAGGTGACGACGGCCTACTGTGGCGACCTGCTCAGCGACGTGATGGCGCACTGTCAGGCGGGGGCGGTGTGGTTCACCGTGCAGGCGCACGTCAATACCGTGGCCGTGGCCGACTTGCGGGATGTCGCCTGCATCGTGCTGGTCAACGGCGTCTCGCCGGATCCTCAGACTACGGCGCGAGCCAAGGCCCAAGGCGTCAATTTCTGTGGCAGTGAACGAAGCAGCGCGGCGCTATGCATGCAGTTGGCGGGGAAGCTTCCGGAGGAGAGCGCTGGATGACCCGTTTCGACCTGCACATTCACAGCGGGCTTTCGGCTTGTGCTGAGAACACTCTGTCGCCGGGGCGGATCGTCGAGCGTGCCTCGCAGGCGGGCATTTCGTTGCTGGCGCTCACGGATCACAACGCCAGCGCCAATGTGGCTCCGACGATGGAGGCGGGGCAGCGTCGCGGGGTCGGGGTGATTCCCGGGGTCGAGGTGATGACCCGCGAGGAGGTCCACGTCCTGGTTTTCTTTGACGATCTTGCGGCGCTGGCGGACTGGCAGACGCTGGTGGATGCGGCCTTGCCGGAAGCGCCGAACCGTCCCGAGTTTTTTGGCGACCAGATTGTCTATGATGCGGCCGACGACATTATTGGTATCGATGAGCGTCTGCGCCAGGTCGGTATCGGCATGGGCATTGATGCCATCACGGCGGAAGTCCATGCCCGTGGCGGGGTGGTGATTCCGGCCCACGTGTTTCGGCGCCGTCACAGCCTGACCAGCCAACTCGGTTTCATCGATCCGGAGGCGGCCTACGATGCGCTGGAAGTGACGACGGCGGAGTGGCGACGCGAGGGCTACCAGCCTGGTCAGCGCCTGTGCGGTTTCCCGGTGGTCACGGGTTCGGACACCCATTTTCTCGAAGACGTGGGCCGTTCCTGGTTGGAGATTGGGGTGGCCGCGAGCACGGCCGGCGCGGTGATGGACGCGATGCGGAGGGGTGCAGGGTGAAGGATCTGTCGCTTCACCTCATGGATGTGCTGGAGAACTCCGCCAAGGCGGGGGCGGCGCGCGTGCAGGTGTCGCTGTGGTGGGAGGCGGAGGTTTTCAGGCTGGAGGTGGCCGACAACGGCCCCGGACTCCCGGCTGCGGTAGCCGCGGACCCGACGGACCCCTACCGGACCACCCGTACCGAACGTCCGGTGGGCCTGGGACTGGCTCTGTTGCGGGCGACCGCGGAGCAGACTGGGGGCTGGCTACGGGTACACAGCGAGCCCGGCAAGGGTGTGCGCCTCCAGGCGGCGTTCCCGATGCGGCACCTCGACGCCAAGCCGCTGGGCGATCTGACGGGGGCCTTGTTGACCTCGGCGCTGGGCTGGCCGACCGATCTGGTGCTGGACGTAGGCCAGCCGCCGGAACGGATACTGGATCTTGCCGAGGTGCGCCGCGAGCTCGGTGGGGTGCCGCTGTCGCATCCCGACATCGTCGGTTTTCTGAGCGCCACCATCGCGGCGGGGCTGGCGCCCTTGGAGCGCCAGGCCGAGGCGGTATTTGGGGCTCTTGGCGGCGCCTTGGCGACCGTCTCTGGGGCGGAGCCGACCCGCGCGCGGCGGCCCCCGTCGTCTGCGGCCAGGCAGGCCGCGAAGTGCAGGTCGAACCAGGCTGGGACAAGGACGTCAGTCCGGACGCGGGTTTCAGCCGAAAAAGGGAGTCGCCGACGTGAAAAGCCTTGACGAACTCAGGAAGGTCCGAGATCAGGTCCGTAAGGAACTGGAACTCCGCAGCGGCGCGCATCGAGCCAAGGTGGTGGTGTGCATGGGTACCTGCGGCATTGCGGCCGGCGCCCGCGACACCATGAAGGCTCTGCTTGGCGCCCTGCAGGCCCGGAACCTTACCGACGTGGCTGTGATTGCGGCTGGGTGCCGGGGTTTCTGCGAGCAGGAACCCCTGGTCGAGGTGCAGATCCTCAATGAGCCGGCCGTCACCTATGGGCACGTGGATGCGGCCGCCGCCGAGCGCATTGTTGCCGAGCATCTGGTGGCGGGTCGGAAGGTCCAGGAACTGGTGTTTCGCTGAGGAGGGAGGGAGTTATGGCCACCGTGTCCTGCGACCAGCACTGCTGCAAGAAGGCGGACAACCCGCAGTTTCGGCAGTTGGACGAGTTCATTGCGCGTCAGGAACCAGGGCGCAACGCGCTGATTCCGGTGCTGCACAAGGCTCAGGAGATCTTCGGTTTCCTGCCGGCGGACGTGCAGCAGCACATTGCCGACGCCGTCGGCATTCCCGCCAGCGAGGTATTGGGCGTGGTGACGTTCTACCACTACTTCACCATGCAGCCTCGCGGTCGGCACACCGTCAACGTCTGTCTGGGCACGGCCTGTTACGTGCGCGGCGCCAAGAAGGTGATGGAGGCGCTGTGTCACGAGCTTGGCGTGAAGATGGGCGGGACGACCCCGGATCGGCGCTTCTCGCTGACGGCTCAGCGCTGTTTCGGGGCCTGCGGACTTGCCCCCGTCGTGATGGTTAACGAAGACGTGCATGGACGCGTCACCCCCAAGAAGATCGCCAGCATCCTTGCGAAGTACGAATGAGGGCTGCAATGAAGAGCATTCGGACTCAGGTTCTGTTGTGTGCCGGCGGGTCCTGCATCTCGTCTGGCACGGAGAGTGTCCTGTCTGCCTTTGAGCGCGAGCTGCTGCGTCACGAGCTGACGCAGGAGGTCGAGGTCGTCGCCACCGGCTGCATGGGCATGTGTGAGATCGGCCCTATCGCCATCGTCTACCCCGAGGGCATTTTCTACCAGAAGGTCAAGGCCGAGGACGTGGCCGAGCTGGTGGAGGAGCACCTGCTCAAGGGCCGTATCGTGGAGCGCCTGCTCTACAAGCGCGCCACCACCGGCGAGATGATTGAGACGATCAACCATATCGACTTCTTCAAACTGCAAAAGAAGATCGCCTTGCGCAACTGCGGCAATATCGATCCGGAGGACATCCGCGAGTATATCGCCGTGGACGGCTACGAGGCTCTCGGCCGGGTGCTGAGTTCCATGACGCCGGCGCAGGTGGTCGAGGAGATCAAGGCCTCTGGACTGCGCGGTCGCGGCGGCGCCGGCTTCCCCACCGGCCTGAAGTGGCAATTCACGGCCGCGGAGAAATCCGACTGCAAGTATGTGGTCTGCAACGGTGACGAGGGCGACCCGGGCGCCTTCATGGACCGCAGTGTCCTGGAAGGTGACCCGCACAGCGTGGTTGAAGCCATGGCCATCTGCGGCTATGCCGTGGGGGCCAGTCAGGGTTACGTCTACGTCCGCGCCGAGTATCCCCTGGCGATCAAACGGCTTGACCGTGCCATCCTGGAGGCCCGCGAACTCGGTCTGCTGGGCAAGAACCTGTTCGGCACGGCCTACAGCTTCGATCTGGAGATCCGCATGGGGGCTGGCGCCTTCGTCTGCGGCGAAGAGACGGCCCTGATGAACTCGATCGAGGGCAAGCGTGGCGAGCCGCGTCCGAAGCCGCCGTTTCCAGCGCAGAAGGGTCTGTTCGGCAAGCCCACCGTACTGAACAACGTCGAGACCTTTGCCTGTGTGACCTACATTATCCTCAACGGCGCGGCGGAGTTCGCTAAGATCGGCACCGACAAGAGCAAGGGCACCAAGGTATTCGCCCTGGCTGGTGACGTGGTCAACTGCGGCCTGGTGGAGGTGCCGATGGGCATTCCGCTCGGGTCGGTGGTCTTCGACATCGGCGGCGGCATCCGCAACGGCAAGAAGTTCAAGGCCGTACAGATCGGTGGACCCTCGGGCGGCTGCATCCCCCAGGAGTATCTCAACACGCCGATCACCTACGAATCGCTGCCTGAGCTGGGGGCGATCATGGGCTCCGGCGGCCTCATCGTCATGAACGAGGACACCTGCATGGTGGACCTGGCCCGCTACTTCCTCGACTTTATCCAGGAGGAGTCCTGCGGCAAGTGTACCCCCTGCCGGGTCGGTACCCGGATCATGCTGCAACTGGTCACTAAGATCTGCAATGGCCAGGGCACCATGGCGGACTTGGCCAAGCTCGAGGAACTGGCGCCACAGATCGCCAAGGCCTCGCTGTGCGGCCTCGGCCAGACCGCCCCCAACCCGGTACTGTCCACGTTGCGCTACTTCCGCGAAGAGTATATCGAGCATATCCAGGAGAAGAAGTGTCGGGCCGGGGTCTGTGGCGCCCTGATGTGGGCGCCCTGCACCAACGCCTGTCCGGCCTCGGTCAATGTCCCCGCCTACATGAGCTACGTCGCCAAGGGCCGCTTCGAGGATGCTTTGCGCATCCACCTGCTGGCCAATCCCTTCCCGTCGGTCTGCGGGCGTGTCTGTCCGCAGTGGTGTACCAAGAAGTGCCGCCGCGCCGACCTCGAAGGCCCGCTGGCGGTGCGCCTGGTAAAGCGCTTCATGGCGGAACAACGGCAGGACTACATGGACCTGTACCCGCCCAAGGACGCGCCGAACGGCCACCAGGTCGCCGTCATCGGTAGCGGTCCGGCGGGGCTGACTGCGGCTTACTACCTGGTGTTGCGCGGGTATGACGTCACCGTGTTTGACCGCCAGCCCGAGATGGGCGGCATGTTGCGCTATGCCATCCCCGATTACCGTTTGCCGCGCGCCTACGTCGACAAGGAGATTGACGGTCTGCGCCGACTCGGGGTCAAGATGCGCGTCGGCGTCGAGATCGGCAAAGACCTCACCATCCCGCAGCTGCAGGCGCAGGGCTTCGAGGCGTTCTTCCTGGCCAGCGGTTGCGGCAAGGAGACCAAGCCGCGCATTGAAGGCATCGATCTACCTGGCGTCTACGCCGGCATCGACTTCCTGGAGCGCGCCGCCAAAGGCGAGAAGATCGCCATGGGTCCCGACGTCGTCGTCATCGGTGGCGGCGATAGCGCCATCGACGCCAGCCGCATTGCCCGGCGTTGCGGGGCGCAGAACGTCACTATCATGTACCGCCGCACGCGCGGCGAGATGCCCACTAACCCCATCGAGATCCGCGAGGCCGAAATCGAGGGCAACCAGGTGGAGTTCCTGGCCAATATCACCGGCATCCGGCCCCGTGATGGTCGTCTGGAGGTGACCGTGGCGCACATGCGCCTGGGCGCCTTCGACAAGAGCGGTCGGCGGCGCCCGGAGCCCATGCCGGGTTCCGAGGAGACCCGTCTGGTCGACAACGTGATCGTCGCCATCGGCCAGCAGAGCGATGCGGATCACATCGTGAAGACGACGGAAGGGCTGACCGGGACCAGCTATGGCGGTGTGCAGGCGGACGCCAAGACGGGTAAGACCGGACGCGCCAACGTCTTTGCTGGTGGCGACCTGGTGATCGGGGCGGCCACCGTAGTGGAGGCCATTCAGGCCGGTCAGATCGGGGCTCGCGCCATCGACCAGTTGCTCAGTCCCGACCCCAAGCGCAAGTACCCGTGGGAGAGCCTGTCGTTGCCGGACATCGCTCCCGACCTCGATGCCGAGGTGCAGGAGATGGAGCCGGTCCAGGAGTCGCTGCTGGAGCCCGGAGAGCGGTTGATCTCCGTGGAAGTGGAGCGCACCGTAGCCCCGGCCGAGGCCATGCGTGAGGCCAGTCGCTGCCTGCGCTGTGACTACAAGCAGTAACCGCCGCAGTACCGGCGTGGAAGCCCAACGCGGGAGACGAAACGATGACGGTTCGCCAGATCGTCCGCAAGCGTGGCAAGGCTCGCGAAAACCTCTTGGTCATCTTGCATGACCTACAGCAGGCCAGTGAGGATAACTCGTTGCACCGTGAGGACTTGGATGAACTCTCCAAGATCATGGGTATCACCGTCTCCGACCTGGTTGGGACGGCGACGTTCTATTCCATGTTCAGCCTGACCCCGCGGGGTCGCCACATCATCCGGCTCTGCGAAAGCCCGCCCTGCTACATCATGGGCGAGGAGAACCTCCGCGCCGCCATCCGCGAACGGCTTGGCATCGACTTTGGCGAGACCACGGCCGACCGCTGCTTCACGCTGGAACCCAGCAGTTGTCTGGGGGCCTGCGGCGTGGCGCCGGTGATGATGGTTGACGATGAGATCTACGGCAACCTGACGCGTGAGAAGGTCGGCCAGATCCTGGATGCGGTCCGGGCGGGCGACCTGCGGCACGCGGCGGGCGCGTAAAGGAGAATGACGGCCATGGGGACAGCGAGAACCTACGTTATGGTGCCCGTGGATGCCGACACCGTCATCATCGGCGCCCGCGAGGTCAAGAGCCGCTTTTCGGCCGAGATTGGTCGGCGTGGGCTGACGGACGAGATTCGCGTCCTGGAGACGGGCTCCTTCGGTCCGTCCAACGCGGGTGTCATTGCCGCCGTCCAGCCCGATGGGGTGGTGTACGGACACTTGACGCCGGAGGACGTGCCGGCGATTGTGGAGGAGCACTTGGTCAAGGGCCGCATCTGCGGTCGTTACCTCCTGCCGCGCGAGTTTCCGCCCATGATTCCCGGTCACCACGACGCGCGTCACACCCAGATGGCCGGACGCATCGTGCTGGACAACTGCGGCAGTATCGACCCGGAGAGCATCGAGGAGTATATCGGTAACGACGGCTACTTCGCCCTTGGTCGGGCGGTTACTGAGATGACCCCGGCCCAGGTGCTGAGCGAGGTCGAGGACTCCGGCCTCCGGGGCCGCGGCGGCGCCGGCTTCCCCACCGGTCGCAAGTGGCGTTTCTGCGCCCAGGCCAAAGGGCGGATCAAGTACGTCATCTGTAACGCGGACGAAGGCGAGCCCGGCACCTTCAAAGACCGCCTGATCATGGAGGGCGATCCACATAAGGTCCTCGAGGGCATGGCGCTGTGCGCCTATGCCATCGGCGCCAAGAAGGGCTTTGTCTATATCCGTGGCGAGTACAAGCTCTCCATCGAACGCCTCGAGAAAGCCATCCAGAGCGCCCGGGCGCAGGGCCTTCTGGGCCAAGGCATCCTGGGCTCGAAGTTCGCTTTTGATGTCGAGGTGCGCCTCGGCGCCGGCGCCTACGTCTGCGGCGAAGAGACGGCCCTGATTGAGTCCATGGAGGGTAAGCGTGGCCTGCCCCGGCTCAAACCGCCCTTCCCGGCCCAGGTTGGCTACCTGGGCAAACCCACCAACGTGAACAACGTCGAGACTTTGGCCTCGGTGCCCGCCATCCTGCGCCGTGGCGCGGCCTGGTTCCGCTCGCAGGGCACGGCCGGGACGCCCGGGACCAAGGTCTACTCCATCATCGGGCACATCAACCGCCCTGGCCTGATCGAAGTTGCCTCCGGCGTTACCCTGCGCTAGATCATCGCGGACTTCGGCGGCGGCATCTCCTCCGGCGCCTTCAAGATGGCGCATCTCGGAGGCACCGCCGGTGAGATTTTCGGGCCGGAGATGCTCGATGTACCGTTGGACTACGACGCGATGCAGAAGGTCGGGCACACGCTGGGATCAGGCGCCATCCTGATCATGAACGAGAGCGTCGGGGTGGCCGACTACCTGGACGCCTGCATGCGCTTCTTCAAGCACGAGTCCTGCGGCAACTGCAACCCCTGCCGCAACGGGGTTCAGACGCTGTGCGGGATCACGGGTAGGCTGAAGCAGCGTCAAGGCTATCCGGGCGACGTGCAGCTCATGGAGGAGCTGGTCATGTCACTCAAGACCATGGCCTTCTGTCCCCTGGGCCAGTCGCTGGCGGCGCCGGTGATGTCGGCGCTCCGCTACTTCCGCGCCGAGGTCGAGGCCGGCGTCGATAAGACCCTGGTTCGGCCCCGGCCTGCACACTGCGATCTCGACCTCATAGAACTCGGGGAATGATGTCTAACGTATTGGCCTAAATGGTCCTACATCATAGGAGTTGACGTCCATGGCAGTAACGCTGACGATTGACCGGCAGACCGTGACGGTGGCCGACGATGCCACCGTTCTGGACGCCGCCCGCCAAGCTGGCGTGGTGATCCCGACCCTGTGCCATTTTCCGGGGGTATCGAGCCCGGGCTCATGCCGCGTCTGCCTGGTCGAGGTGCAGGGCGCGCGGACGTTGCAGCCCTCCTGCGTGACCAAAGTGGCCAACGGCATGGTCGTAAAAACCTCCAGCAAGACCGCCCGCGATGCCCGTCGGCTCTCGGTGGAACTGATGCTGGCGAACCATCCCTGGGACTGCAATGCCTGCGTGCGCAATGGCAAGTGCGAACTGCAGACCTTGGCCCAGGACATGGGCATCACCGAAGTGCGCTTTCCCTATGCCCGGGACCCCATCCCGATCGACCGTTCGACCCCGGCCGTGGTGCGCGACATGAACAAGTGCGTGCTCTGTCGCCGTTGCGTCGCCGTCTGTCAGGACATCCAGGGGGTCGGCTCGCTGGCGCCGCGCTCTCGCGGTTTCGACACCATCATCGGCGCCGGCGTGGGTGAGGACCTCTCCGAGGCCGTCTGCGTGCAGTGTGGTCAGTGTGCCGCCGTCTGCCCGGTCGGTGCCATCTACGAGAAGGACGCCATCGAGCCGGTCTGGGCCGCCCTCGACGACCCCAGCAAGCACGTCATCGTGCAGACCGCTCCCGCTATCCGCGCCGCCCTCGGCGAGTGCTTCGGCGCCGAGCCCGGCACCCGCGTCACCGGTAAGATGGTCGCGGCCCTGCGCCGTCTCGGCTTCAAGAAGGTGTTTGACACCAACTTCACCGCCGACCTCACCATTCTCGAAGAAGGCACGGAATTCCTCCTGCGCCTCCAGCGGGCCCTGGTGGAAAAGGACCCGACCGTGAAACTGCCCATGTTCACCAGTTGCTCGCCGGGCTGGATTAACTACATGGAGCAGTTCTACCCGCAACTCATCCCCAACCTCTCGACCTGCAAGTCGCCCCAGCAGATGTTCGGCGCCCTCGCCAAGACCTACTATGCGCAGAAGGAAGGCGTTGACCCGAAGAGCATCGTGGTGGTCTCCGTCATGCCCTGTACCGCCAAGAAGTTTGAGTGCGACCGGCCCGAGATGAACGCCTCCGGCTTCAAGGACGTCGACTACGTGCTGACCAC
>CAIZKT010001006.1:0-1853 GCA_903933565.1 uncultured Victivallales bacterium
CGGCCGCGCCCTGCCGCCCCCGGGGACGGCGCATTCCTTGGCGTGGAACCGGGACTTCGTGATCGACACCACCTACAGGCTGACCTTTGCGGCCGGGGCCCACGGCAGTCTTACTGGCCTGACTGCGCAGGCGGTGGCGTACGACGCCACTTCCTCGCCGGTGGAAGCGGTGGCGGACTTCGGCTACACCTTCGTCGGCTGGGACGACGAGGTGGAGACCAATCCGCGCACCCTGGCCAACGTCAGGGCCGCCGTCACGCTGACCGCCTCGTTCCGGGAGGCCAATCCGGTCGCGCCCAACGGCAATTTCCGGGCGCTGGTGAACTCGGTCGACGGGGGACGGCGCCTGTGGGACCTGACGGGGACGTACAGCACCACTATTGACGACAATCTGCTGACGCTGGCCCTGGTGCAGGACACCAGGGGTCGGCTCACGGGTACCGCCACCCTGCGAGTCACTACGGCCAAAGCGGCGGCGCCGGTGACCATGCCGGTCAGGGGCAGCGTCTCGGGCGCCAACGACGCCTTGGTGGCCACCCTGACCCTGCAGGGCGCCGCCGGGGCCGTGCGCGTCTCGCTATCGTTCCACCTGACGCTGAACCCGACCGCGACGCAGCTTGTCGGCCCGGTCACCGGCAGCGTGAAGATCAACGGCGCCAGCGCCGTTGTGGCTGAGACCGCGACCCTGGACCTGCAGCCCTCGATGAAAGGCGCCTGGACGCTGGCATTCCATCTGCACCAGGCTGGGCGGACGGTCACGGGCACGGCGGTGCTGACGCTCTCCAATCGTGTCGGCCAGACGTTCGAGGTGCAGGGACATAGCAGCGGCGCCGACGCCAGGCTGACTCTGGCGGGCGCCCCCGCCGATCCGGCCGCGAGGGCTATCCGCATCAGGACGACGATCACGCCGCTGGAGGGCGGCTGGGCCCGCCTGGAAAGCTGCTCGGGCAGGGGCTATGGGCAGACGGTGAACTGGTAGGCGGGATTTCCCGGCGCAGGGACGCCGCGAGTTCTGCCGCCTCGTCCAGCGCCAGGCCGGTCGGCGCGAGCAGCGCCGCGGCAAGCCCGGCGCCGTCGTAGCGACAGCCCACCCAACGGGCCTGCAGGGCGGCCTGCAGGGCGGGCCTGCCCTCGGCCTGGACCTCGGCGATCTCCGCCCGCTTCACCCGCAGCGTGACAGGGCCCGCCGCCAGGTGCAACACGTGCTCAAAGTCCGCCGTGCGGCCATAGATCCACTCCCAGGACTGCTGCCGGGCCAGCAACGGCTCCAGGGCGGCCGGGGCGAGTTCGGCGGGCTGCAGCTCCTGCCCGGCCGCGCCGGCCAGGCTCAGCCCGGCGCCTGCCGCAATCGCCTCGCGCACCGCGTCCAAGGTCGCGGCGGGCGAGACCTCGCACAGCCGGGTCACGGGGGAGCGGATGGACGCCACCGCCCGGCTGTGCCGGTCGGCCGACGGCGGCGCCAGCAGTCGACGCACGCCTTCGAGATCGCTATGCACCAGGATGCAGCCGTGCAGCAGGGCGGTGCGGCCGGTCAGCAGGAAGGCGGTCCCCGACACTTTGCGGTCGCCGACCCAGATCGAGCTGCGGGCGCAGGCCGTGGCGGCAATCCCAAGAGTGCCCAGGGCCTCGACCACGATCTGTAGGAAACGCGCGGGGAGGTAAAGGCGCCGCGGCATGATGAAGCCGTAGTTCAGGTTGCCGGTATCGTGGACGACGGCGCCCCCACCGGTGACCCGGCGGGCTACCGCGACGCCGCGGCGGGCTGCGGCGGCGAGATCGGCCTCCTGCCAGGGGTCCTGGTTCCGCCCGATGACCACCGTCGGCGCGTTGCGGTAGAACACCAGCCGGACCAC
>CAIZKT010001007.1:0-10756 GCA_903933565.1 uncultured Victivallales bacterium
AGCCCAGCCCAGCGGGCTGGGTAAACAGGTTCCATGTGCCCGAGCCCCGAAGGGGCGCAATAGCCCCCCGCCTCAATCCCACCCGTAGCGTTTGTCGTGGGCTATCTGATAGCGCTCCAGAAAGACGCGGACTCCTTCCTGAAACGAGACGCGCCGGTGGTGTTTGACCTGACCTTCGATGTACCGCACAGGGATTGTGGCATGGCGTGGCTCTCGCTATCGCGACCCTTCAGGCCGCACCAACCCTACCCTATCATACCCAGGCCGCTGGCCTGGGCTGAGGGATGCCGGCCCTTTGGGCCTCGGAACCAACGGCGCGATAGCCCCCCGTGATGCCGCCGACGCAGCGGCGCCCTCCAACGCCCGGAGCCGCGGCGGACGAGGGGCGGAATGGGAAGCGCCTTGACACAAACCCCTACGGAACTGACCTGCGCGCGCAACGCCGCCAGAGCGAACCCGGGCGCCGGGCGCTTCCGGCGCGGGCTCGGGGGCTGCGGTCACGCTTGCTTCAGGGGCGAGGGAACGGTTTCCGCCGCGGTGGCCGGAGGCAGCCAGCGCTCCGGGGCTTCGGCCAGCGTCTGCCGCGACACCGGTTTGACGACGTGGTCATCCATGCCCGCCGCGATATAGCCGTCAGGGCGATGACGGGGATGCGGGAATTAAGGACGGCGGATTCGGGCTGGCGGATCCGGCGGGTGGCCTCGATCCCGTCCATTTCGGGCATCTGGATGTCCATCAACACCAGGGCATAACCGACGCGCGATATGGCGGCAGAGGGCCGCGGACGCGGCCCGTCGACGCCGCGGTGACACTCCACGTGGACAACCACGCCAGGCAGAGACATGCGGATCACGGTCTCGAGTCACGGACACTACGTCCCCGCCGCGTCATGGTGCGGCTCCTTTCTTCGCCGCCGCCTGGAGATGCAGCAGGCCCGCATTCCAGACCTGCCAGGTCGGGCCCGTGCCTTGCCAGACAGCCCAGATGTCCACCGGGGCCAGGGGGCCCTTGGAGCCGGCTGCTGGCTGGGTGCCGGGCTTGAGTACGCCGAGGTTGACGCAGGCGGACATCGTCGTGGCAGGGCCAAGGCAGACCGCGCTCAGCGGGATCTGCCACTCGGCGGTCCAGCGGCCGGGCTCGCCCTTGGCGGCGTACTGCACGGCGCCGCGCAGCCCGGCGGCACGGGTTGGCGGCAGGTCGGCGATGGTGATGCTGTCGAACTGGCCGGCACAGTCGCCAACGAGATAGAAAAGCGGTCCGTGTGGTTTCTCCTTGGGCCACCAATCCGGGGCGCTCTTGCCGAAGGGTCCTTCAATGATGATTTCCGCCATGTCGATGTCCTGCCACCACGAACCGCCGTGCGGGGGTTTCGGCTTCGGCGTCTCGCCGGGGTTGAGTTCGTTGAGCAGGGCGACATAGAGGCAGTCGCGATCATAGCGCAACCAGACGTAGGTGGGGTGGGCCTTGGTGGGCGCGTTGGCGGGATTGCGGGTCAGGACGGTGGCCTCCGCCTGGTCGAGGCCATCCCATTCGGCCGGATCGAGGCGGCCATCGATGGTGATGGGAGCCGTGGCCTGGCGTGCCTGGCAGACGGGCATCTGCGTCGTCGGCAGGCGCTTGATGGCGTCGTCCTCGAGCCGGCGGGTTTCGTACAGGCCGCTCTCATGCTGCACGGGCCAACTGGCGCGTAGGGCATCGTTGTACAGGCCGATCTGGTCCAGCGGCAAGGGCTCGAAGTCACAGGCGGCGAGCACGGGGGCGTCGGGACGGAGGCTGAAATCACCCTGGTCGGGATCGTGCGCAAAGCCCGGGTCGCCCGTGGTCCAGTTCTGCTCGATCCGGGCCAGGCCCCGGGTGCGGTCCGAGCCCAGGACAAAGGTCTCGCATGGGTAGGCGATGTTGCGGGCGACCACGTTGCCCTGCAGGAAGACGCTGGTGTCGGGCGCCCGCGGGGGGAAGCTGGTCAGGCGCGGGTAGCGTTGCGCCCAGATGGGATTGGCCGCGGCTTTGGCGAGGTAGGTGTCGATCGCGAATCGGGGGGAGGTGTTTGCCACCCCGTAGAGGTAGGTGCGATCCGCCAGGTTCACCCCCGTGAAGCAGCGCTCGAAGAGGTTGTTCTCGACGCGGTTATCGCAGGCTCCGAAGAAGACGGCGCCGTCGCGGGCGTCGAAGCGCTGGAAGATGTTGCCGTAGACGGTGATGTTGCTGTTGAAGCTGTCGATGTAGATGCAGCGGCGCGAGTCGTTGGCCACCTTTCTGAAGGTCTCGTTGTGCGGCAGGTCGTGCCAGTAGTTGTAGCGCACCACCTGGCCGAGTTCGAGCAGGGAGCCGACGGCCGGCTCGTTGTACATATAGTAGGCCCCCGCATCGCCAGCCTCATGGCAGACATCGTGAATCTCGGAGTATTCCACGACATTGTCATTCCCCTGCACCAAGAAGGCCTGGTGCGGGGCATCGTTGACCAGACAATGGGAGACGCGGCTGCCGACGCCCTTGATGGCGACCCCCGGCTGGTAGCCGACGCGGTTCCAGCGGGCGAAGTGGTGGATGTGGCAGTTCTCCACCACATGCCCGGACGGGATCAGGTCCTGGCTGTTGCCGCCGTTCAGTTTGATGCCCGCATCGCCGAGGTGCGCCAGGTCGCAGCCGACTACTTCGTGGCCGGTACCGCCGTCGATCTGCACCCCGGTCACCCCGAAATTGCGGATGACGCATCCCGCCAGCAGCACGCTTTCGCCACCCTTGATCAGCACGCCATGCTGTCGGCCCGCCTCCAGCGTCAGGCCGCGTAACACCACGTGCGCCGCGCCCTCGAGCCGGACCAGGGGCTTCTCCAGCACGGACACCAACGCTTCGCCTTGGTCGATAGCGGTCGGTGGCCAGAAGAACAGCACCCCGCTGCTGCGGTCCAGATACCACTCCCCCGGCGCGTCCAGTTCGCAGAGCAGGTTGATGCCTTGGTAGGGTGCGCCGAGGGCGAATTCGCGGGTCTTCAGCTCGTAGGGTGTCTTGCGGTTCCAGTCGACGCGAATCTGGCGTTTCTGCGGGTCGACGTTGGCGACTTTCATATAGGAACCGAAGAACAGGTACTGCCAGCAGCCGAACACCCAGGCGTCGGGCTCGTTGGCCCAGGGGTCCTGGCGCGGGTTGGTGTACGAGAAGACGTCGCTTTCCTTGGCGACCGTTCGGCCATCCCCCGCAACGGTCTCCTGGCCGCGGAGCTCGACCGTGGCGAAACGCTCGCTCATCTTGCGCGTGTCATTGGGCCAGCGCGCCAGCGACATGGGCACACCGTTGAAGAAGAGCTCCAGGTGGGCGGCGGCATCTGGATCGTAGGTCCCGCCGATGCTCTGCCCCCGTGGGCGCAGGCTGCCGAGGTCCGTGATCCCGGCGGCCCGGAGATCGACCTGGCGCACGTGCTGTTGTGCCGCGGCCGGAATACGCTGTTTTCCCACCGGGTCGGTCAACGGCGCGAAGCCGCTCAGCGCCCGGCCGCCGCGCAGAATCGGCGTCTGGCCCGACCCGGCCTGGTAGATGACCGGCGCCGTAGCCGTGCCCGAATCCTCGGCGGTCAGCACGAAGGAGTCCGTCTCCCGCGGGTAGACGCCGCTGTTCAGCATGACGGCCACCCCGCCGTTGGGCAGCGGGCCGGCCTTCCGCAGCTCGCGGACGGCGTCCCGGGCGCGCTCGAGGGTGCGGAACGGGCGCCGCTCCGTGCCAGCATTAGCGTCGTCGCCGTCCGGCGCCACGAACAGGCGCAGGGCGGGATGCGCGAGGCGGTCCAGGCGGCGCTGGTTCTCGTCGTGGTACGGCGCGCCATCGGCGAGCGTATCGGTGTCGCGCAGGCGCTCGACCGCCTCGACTCGGAAGGCCTCGTGTTTGGCCACAAAGAAGTCGCGGGTCTTCCCGTAGGCCGTGCGCGCCGCCGTGTACTGTTTCGCGTCCCGATCCAGATCGCCCAGGGCCAGCATGGCACGAGCGCGGTGATGAAGCGCGGCCGACTCGTCGCTGGCAAGCTCGGTGTACGCTTGCCGCGCCTCGGCGAGACGCTTCTCTCGGGTGAAACTCTCGGCCACTCGCAGCCGGGCCACGGACCTGGCCGTGATGAAGGCCGGCGAATCGTTACAGCCCGACAAGGCCAGCAGCGGCGCAAATTGTCGGCGGTACGCCTCCTCGTCCTTGCCGCGCGGGCTGGCGGGTGGGGTCATCTGGGTGACAAAGCGCGTGAGTTCCTTCCTGAACTCGAGGTCGGGATCGCCCAGGCTTTGCAGCAGCTCCGCCGGCAAGGCTGTGCCAAAAAAGCCCACGTCCGCGATGTCGAAATCGAGCACGCCCGCGCCGCTGTCGCATTCGCCGAGGCGGAACCAGCTGCCTACCGGGCCGCGGTTGTAGGCCATGGTGACCACGCTTTCGGTCCGCACCACCCCGTCAATCCAGAGGGCCAGGGTCTCGCGGTTCCAGGTGATCGACACCTGGTGCCAGCGGCCGGTCGTGAGCTGCCCGGCGCTCGACAGTTGCCGGGCCCCGACCTCGGGTCGGCCCAGCTCGAAGGCCAGCGTCGAACTCGCCGGCGCCACCGAGAGGCGCCAGCCGTCGTAGTAGCCGCTGCCGGTCGCCATGACGCCGCCCGCGCTGCGCTTGTAGCCGAGACGGTCCACCTTCTCAAGGTCATTGACGCGCAGCCAGCAGCAGAGCGTGAACCCGGTGTCCGGGATGTGGATAGCCGACCGCATCAGCTGTCCGTAGAAGAGGCGCACCGCCTTCTGTTCCGGCCAAGCGCCGGCCGTGGGCGTCAACACCCCCTTGCCCGGGCCGGGCTCGAACTTCAGGCCCGTCGCCGCCAGATCTTCGAAGTCATACCAGGCAAGGCAATCGGCACGCTCGCGGAGTCTGGCCCGCATGGCGGCCTGCGTCGTGCGCAGATCGGCGAGGGCCGTGGCGCTTGCCGGGGCCGTAGCCGCAGGCCGCGCGGGCGCCAGTGTCTCAGGGTGAATGCGGCAACCGCCGGCTCCGAGCCACGCCGCCGCCGCCACGCCTGCCGCCAGCCGTTGGCACCTGGTAGTCATTGCCTGAACTCCTCTCTCGCGTATCGCTCTCCGCCGCCGCGCCGCCCCGGCGCGGCTCCTTCGGCACGGTTCGACCCTCACCCCCAGGGTAACTGGTACGAGGGCTGCCTGCAGAAACGTTTCAGGCCCAGCTTTACCTCGAACACCGTACCCGGGCCCAGTTCGAATTCCACATACTCGCCGTCGATCGGCTGCGCCACGCTCTTGCCCTGGTCATCGCTGTAGGTCGCGGTGGTGAAGCAGTGCTCGGCAAAGGCGCCGGCCTGGACGATCAGTCGGCGGCTCTCCATGGGGTGCAGGTTTGCCAGGGTCAGGTCGATGCCCTCCGGGGCGTTACGGCTCACCAGTGCGGCCACGTCAGGCGGCAGGCCGGGGCGTTTGCGCTCCGCGTCGAAGTGGCGGATGGAGACCAGCAGCAAACCGCCGTTGTAGATGGGCATGGGGCCGCCCAGGGTCAGGTGTACCAGGGCTTCGGTGGTGATGGTGCTGCGGCTGATCAGATAGGTTTGGAAGTAGGAGTGCGTCACCGATTCACTCCACTTCATCTCCTTCATCTGGTTGACCTGGCGGGTGACTTCGGCGAGTTCCTGCCATTCTTCCGCGTCGCCCGGGGGATATCCCCAGCCGGCCTCCGCCAGTTGCAGTTCTTCCCGGAGCTTCTTGAGCTGGCCGTACACCTGCCCGAGGCTGTGCAGGAGGACCTCGACGGGATACTTCGGATAGCCGCCGTCGAGGAAATTCAGGTACGCATGATTCTGGCCGCCGTAGTGCTTTCCCTGAACCGCGCTCTTGCCGACCTGGTCCCAGGTATTGTTCGTCGGGTCGCGCAGCTTCCTGGTCAGCTCAAGGTCATAGGGGTCCAGGCTATCGGCATAGACATGCGCCATCTGCGCCGGATTGAGCGGGGCGAATTCATACCAGCCGTCGACCTGTTGTTTGCGGGTGAAATTCGGATACTCGGTGACGCGGTCGGGCCGGGTCATCGGCTCGCGGGCACTGCCGGCGTACTCGATGATGGCGTCGGGATCGGTGTATTTTTGCGGCACCAGCACGCGGCCACGCTCGTCCTCGATGGCGTGGGTAAGCAGCATCTCGACCTGCTCCCGCACCCACTGCAACCGACCCTTCTCGCCGGTCAGGAGGCGCTGGTTTTCGCCGCCGATGACCATGGCATCGGCAATGAAATAGAAGCCATGCGGGAACACCCAGCCGTAGTGTCCGCCATACCACTTGCCGTCGATGGTCTCGCCGACCACGCCGTTGGGCCCGGCGTTGTCCGGCATGATCCCATGGTTCTCGGCGTAGCGTTGCCGCCAGCCATCCACATAGTCCAGCACCCACTGCTTGTACTTCTCCTCTCCGGTGTGCAGATAGGCGTTCATCACCATGGAGGTAGCGAGCAGGTTGGTGACGGTGTCGCAGTGCTTCAGCCGGGCGGCATAGACCTCGCCGTAGCGCTTGGCCTTTTCGGGGTCCCGCAGGTCCATCATGGTCACCACGCCCGGCACGTCATAGAAGGGCAGCCCGTAGCTATCCATCCAAGTGCCGTAGGCATACGGCGCGGCAAACCGGTGGTACGCCGGGCCGTTGCTGCCCATGGCCAGGGTCTTGAATACCCTGTGCTCCGGATCGTAATTGTACGCGGGGATCGAGGGATCCTCATTGGTCAAGAAGCGTGCAAAGCGGAGCGAGCGCTCGCGGTTCTTCTCATTGGTGGGATTCGCCAGGTTCAGCAGGTAAAAGAAGAACGCCGCTTCGCCCGCGTGCATCCAGTCGTAGTCGGGCAGGTACTCTCGCACCAGCATGGTGTCCCGTCCCGCCGGGAACGGCGAATCTGTCTTCTTGTAGCGCGAGAACTGGGCGACGAGCGCATCGTATTGCTTTGCTGCCAGTTGCAGGAAACGATCATCGCCACCCAGCAGATAGAACAACGGCCAGCGGTGAAAGCCCTCAAAGGCGTTGTCCACCCCGCCATAGCCCCGAAAGCCCTCGACCTCCGGCCAGAAGATCTCACCGTTCGGCTGCAGGTAGTGCTCCAGCAGGAGGTCTTCCGAGCGGTTCATCAGAGCGATCAGGCTGCGCTCCAGGATGGCCCATTCAGGCATGGTCGGCGCGGGTTTGCAGGCGCGGATGAGCGGAATCTGTCTGTCAGGCATGGGAAATTCTCACACGGTTTCTCTTCTGTCTCAGGCTCCGGCCGCTGCTATCCGCCACGGCATCAGGGGCCGTCTCCCCGCAGCGAACGCTTGGCGCTTCCGAGCCCGAACTCACTCCTTCAACTCCACCAGCATTTCAACCTCCACGGGGATGTTCGACGGCAGGACACTCGTGCCGATGGCGGAACGCGCGTGGGACGCGACGTCCCAGCCGAACACCTCCACCATCAGATCGGAGAAGCCATTCATGACGGCGGGTTGCTGGTAGAATCCTGGCGCACTGCTGACGAAGCCGAGCACCTTGACGATGCACTTGACCCGGTTCAGATCGCCGGTGACGGCATGCAGGGCGGATAACATCATGATTCCGGTGCTTCTGGCGGCCGCCGCGCCCTGCTCCACCGTGAACTCCTCGCCGACCCGGCCGATGTAGGTGAACTTGCCATCCTTCATCTCAGGCCCGACGCCGGACATGTACAGCAGGTTCTTGCCGAATTCCCGTCCCTGCTGGAAGTGGTCCGTCCGCGTCGCCATCGGCACCAACTCGATCCCGAGCTCTTTGAGTCGCTTGTACGCATCCATGACTGAAATCCTCCCTTCGCACTACTCATGACCGGTTGCCGCCGGATTTGACGCCGAGAAGTGCAGCCCCGCCGGAACGATGTGGCAGGAACAGCGCCGCTTGAGCGGACCCATTTTCCCTGTGTCGATGGCAACGAAACCCAGCTTGAACGCCGGGGAGTCGGGGCGCAGCGTGTAGTCGTCGTTGGCCGGATCGACAAAAAGCGGGTCGGCATACACGGAATGCGTGTCAAACCCGTGTTCCTGCCAGTCGGCAAAGGACATCCAGCCGCCCCAGCCCATGCGCGGGGTCACAGCGCCCGCCTGGAAAATCAGGTTATTGTCTACCCGAATAACCTCTGAGGTCAGCAGCTTGCCGGTGGCGTACAGGGCTGCATCTGGGATGGTCCAGTAGAAGATGTTGCGCTCCAGCACCTCGCCCCGCGAGTTGTCCGAGAAGTTGGCGAGGAGTCCCTGCATCTCCCGGCTGTCCACGAAGATGTTGTTCGTCACGCGGTTGTCCTTGCCGCCCTGCAGCATGATCCCCCCATGCGAGTTGCGGTAGACGATGTTCCCGGTCACCTCGTAGCCGCCGGCGAACGAGTCCAGGTAGATGCCCCATGACATGTAGCATGGCTTGTCGTCCGTCGTCGAATATCCGATCGAATCGGCGACCAGATTGCCGCGGATCACGCTGCCGCTGCGGAAGTTGCGGTCGTGCTGAGTGACCTCGATAGCGCCGGTGTCATGCGTTTCCAGGCTCGTGTTCTGGACCCGGTTGTACTCCACCACGTTGGCCGTCCCGGGATTCTTCAGCGAAATGCCGTAGCGCGACGTGTCATGGACCGCGTTGTGCGAAACCGTGTTTCCGAACGCCTGTGTCCCCTGAATGACCACGCCGCCGTTGTGCTTATAGCCTTCGCCGCAGTGGTGGATGTGGTTGTCGGTCACCGTGTTGTCCTGGCTTTCGAGGATCAGCACGCCGCCGCCGCCACTGTGACCGATCTCACACCCCTCGACGCGGTTCCCGCGACCGCCGTTGAGGCACACCGCATTCTTTCCGGTGTTGCGGAAATCGCAGTTCTCCACCACACAGCCCACCGCATTCCCGAAATACACCACCCCGTCACTGCCCATGCCCCACCCGCTGCAGCCGTCGCCCTGCTCCCAGTCCGTGCAGCGGATGGTCAAACCGGACAGGCACAGGTACGACACCGGTTCCGCCCCGGCTGCGCCCTGGACGTCAAACATTCGCCCCAGTGTCGGCGCGATCACCTCGGTCTTCGCCGTGAAGCCCGGTTTGGGCAGGCAGTACAGGACGCCGGTCTGCCGGTTCAGATACCACTCGCCGGGACTGTCCAGTTCCTCCGGGACATTCTCCACGAAGTAGCGGTCCCCAGCGGCCAGCAGCGCCGAACATTCCGGTCCGCGCAGGCTGACGATGTGGGTTTCGGGGTCATAGCCCTGGATGGAGACGATTTCCAAGTACGCGCGGCAGTCGCCGGACTGGTAGACGTGGACCTCGACCCCGGGCGCCAGCCAGGCCGGCTTGAAAACGTCGGGAGGACAGCAGATGACGGTCTTCGACCCGGTTCCGGAACCGGTCACGGCCAGTTGTTTGCCTTGCGCCGCGACGAATCGCGCCGCATGCACCACGACCCGATGCCGGCCAGCCGCGACTTGCGGCAAATCATCGTCCACCGGTTTCCAGGCCGGATCGTCGCAGAATACATAGCCCCGCAGCCCCAGTCCGCCGCCCTGCACGTTCCGCCAGCGCATGACATGCTCGCCAGGGGGCAGCGTGACGGTTGCCGCAGGGCTCCACTTGTACACACTCCAGCCGCCGGTGTCAGGCAGGTTCTGCAGCGAGATCGGGGCCCCGTTGTCCACCGTCAATTCGGTACGCCCCCCCATGCCCTGGGTCTTCCATTCGGTGTTAGCGTTCAGCGCGCTGTAGAACATCCAAAAAGTGTAATCGCCAGCGGCGGGAATGGTCACCTTGTACTCCATCCAGTCGCCGGGATTGTGAATGCAGCCGACCACCAAACCGAAGCCGTTCGGTCGGGTGCCATTGTACAGGAATCCCTTCCGGTACGGATCGGCAGGATCGACATTCGGATAGCGGGCTCGAACCTGCCGTTCGTTGTCGATGAACAGCGACCGGAACGCCCATGCCCCAGCCTTGACCTCCGGCAGTGCGAGCGACACCTGGCCGTTGTCAGCCGGCTGGAATCCGGTCAAACGCCGACCGCCGATCAGTTCGGGAGTCTCGCCCGGATACGCAGCGTACGTGATCGGGCATGCCTCGGTTCCGGAGTCCTGCGGCCCGAACTGCACCGGTTCGGTGACGTAGTACCGGCCCCCGCGCAGCAGGACCGTGACCGGCACCGACAGCGGTCCGGCAGCTTTCAGAGCGCGGACCGCATCGCGCGCCCGGACCAGTGTGGCAAACGGCCCGTCAGTCCCCGCCCGGTTCGGATTGGGCAGGCCACCGGACCACGAGTCGCGGCCCTCGGGCGAGACATAGAATCTGACGCCCCCGCCGGCCACACCCGCCGGACCGCCTGACTCGACTCCGGGCCGGCACCCCGAGAGCAGCAGAAGCCCCGTCATCCCCAAGAAACACCGTGTTGTCATGCAGTAATCTCCCTTGACCGTCGTTGCGGCGCTGCTGTGTCCCCGGTTACGGTCGGGGTTGGGGAGCGGCGGGTACGAGTTCCGCGCGCGTCAACGTTGTGCCGCCCGTTGTCGGCGCGGCCTGGCAGTTGGCGAACAGATGATTGTCCTCGCCCTCGTTCTTGTCCTGCTGGCCAGCAGGATCGGTCGTTTCTAGACTCGCATGGTGCTTGCCATGATTACAAGGCTATATAAGAGCGACCTGTGCAATAAGGAAGTCCGCCTGGAGCGCTGAAGGCGCGCGGCCATACCAGCCCAGGGCAACGCCCTGGGAATAGGATAGTTATGGGTTTGAGC
>CAIZKT010001008.1:0-3279 GCA_903933565.1 uncultured Victivallales bacterium
GTTGACCTCGAACTTCACGTTGGCGGTCAGGTAGGGGAGCAGGCGACCGGCGCTGTTGTCAGTGCCGATCTCGACCGTGTAGGTCACCACGTTCTGGGTCATGGCGGCGTTGGGGCGGACCTTGATCACCTCGCCCTTGAAGGTCTCGTCCGGCCGTGCGTCGACGGTGAACGCCACCGGCTGCCCCGGGAAGATGCTGGTTACGTCGGCCTCGTTGACCGCCACCCATACCTGGAGGCGCTTGAGGTCCTTGGCGATGAGGAAGAGGCTGGGCGTGTTCAGGCTCGCGACCACGGTTTGGCCAACGTTCACCCGACGGTCGATGACGATGCCGTCGACCGGGCACGTGATCGTGCAATAGCCCAGGTTGCGCTTGGCCCGCCAAAGGCTGGTTTCGGCCTGGGCCAGGCTGGCCTTGGCCTGCAGCGCCGAGGCCTCGCCCACGGCCACCGCCGCCGAGGCCATGGCAGACGCCGCGCCGAACGCATCGTGGCTCGCCCGGGCCTGCACCAGCGCCGCCTGGCCCACGGCCACGTTGGCCTGGGCGCTGTCGAAGGCAGACAGGTAGCCGTCATAGGTCGCCTGGGCCAAGGCCTCGGATGGCCCGAGCCGTTTGGCCCGTTCCCAGTCCCGCTGAGCCTGCACGAACTTGGCCTGGAGCTGTTCGAGGTTGGCCTCGGCACTCTTGATGCCAGCCTGGGCGGAGGCCAGCTGCGCCTCGGCCTGCGTCACTCCGGCCTTGAGCTGCACCACGTCCGCCGCGGCACGCTGCACCCCGGCTTCGGCGGACGTCACCCCCGCCTCCGCCTGCTTGACGTCTGCCTGCGACAGCGTCTCGTCGATCAGGGCCAGGACCGCGTCCTTCGCCACCCGCGAGCCATAGTCTACCGGCTTGCCGTCGGCGTCCTTGCCCAGGGAGAGGATCTGCCCTGCCACTTGGGCGCCGACGTCAACGACCTCCTCCGGCTCCAAGGTGCCGGTTGCATCGATGGTGACCAGCAGCTCGCCGCGCGTCACCGGCGTCGTGCGGAACTGCGGCACCCGATCCTTGCCCTGTAGCGCCTTCCAGGCCAGGCCCCCACCCACGCAACCCACGATGATCAGCAGCACCACGAGTCTCTTCTGCCAGGTTCTCACGGTTCGCCTCGCTTCGCTTTCGTCGTCCCCGCCTTGCGACCCGCTCGGGCCGGCCGCGCTTGCGACTTCGCCAGGCGCCGGCGGACGTCCTGTATACCGGCCAACGCAAAGGCGGTAAAGTGGTCGGCCAGTTCATCGACCTCGGTGGTCCCGCCGGACGGCGGCGCGTCGACATGGCGCCCCAGGCGTCGACCGCGCATGACGAACAGGCACGGCCCGATCACCGAGGCCCCACACAAGCGCACCGTCCGCTCGTCGGCGTTGCCCCCCAGAAGCTCCAGCACAATGCTCTCGGTGGCCCGGCGCAGCGGCTCGATCGAGTCATGGACCACCTGCGCCAGCAGCCCGGTCGGGTTCACCATCTCCCGGTCC
This sequence comes from uncultured Victivallales bacterium, assembly GCA_903933565.1. Lineage (GTDB taxonomy): Bacteria > Verrucomicrobiota > Lentisphaeria > Oligosphaerales > JAFGRS01 > CAILUI01. The sequence goes on from CAIZKT010001008.1 coordinate 1,510, forward strand.
ATGATGCGGAACTCCCGGTCATCGGGGTGCATGCCCCGCTGCAGCATGGCCCGCAGGCGCCCCCGCAGACGCTGTGCCGCCGGCGCCGTCGCCGCCACGCCCCCGTCCGGCGGCACCGCCTCAAGCATCGCCCGGTGCGCCTGCCGCCACGTTTCCTGGTAGAGCGCTTCCTTGCCGCCGAAGTGGTAGTTGATCGCCGCAATGTTCGCCTCGGCCTTGCGACAGATCTCCGCTACGGTCGCCTCCTGGAAACCCTTGGCGGCAAACTCCTCCGCCGCCACCCGCAGTAGCCTGTCACGGGTCGTCATGGGCGTCGCCTCTGCCTGTGAAACGAACATTTAAAGCAAACATTTGAAATATACGTTTGACTCAGCGCCTTTGTCAAGCCCGACCGGCAAGAAGAAGACGACCCATGCAGTCCGGACCGATCGATGAGAGGTGCGATCCCGGTGGCGGCGGCGCTCCCTTCACCGCTTTGCAGTGGAAGGGGTGCCGCTGAAGACCGGCGCCGACCGGCAAGGCGCGGCTGAAGCCGCCGGAGGGAGCTTCAGCGAGTCTCTGCTGGGAACGCTCCCCCAGCCACGGACCGGCTCCGGTCGCCTGGACACCCGCTTGCGCTCCCGCTGCCGCGCGTTAGGGTTGTACAGCAGGTAGCCGCGGGGCCATCCCGCCACGGTTTGAGCCGGAGTCTGGAGCTGGGGGGTCCCATGAGACACACGCTGTTTGCTGCCGCACTGTTTGCCGCTGTCGTTGCCGTTCGGGCCGCACAGGTTGATCTCATCGGAGACACTCCCTGGACCGGTGGCGTCGACCACGGCAAGACCACTCTGGCCATCGCGCCAACCCCGGATGCACGGCTGGCGGCTTCGATCAGCGCCGACGGTGGGCCGGAGAGTTTCCCGAAGGTGCGCCGTAGCTGGGACCAGCCCCAGGACTGGAACCGGTTCTCGCGCCTGCGTTGCCGGGTGCGCGTCACCTGTACCGACCCCGGGGTGCGCGCGAAGACCCTGGCCTTCGTCTTCTACGATGGCAACACCCTGCGCGAGGACCTCAAGGAACGCCCGATGACCCAGCAATCGATCGCGCACACCGTGCCGGTGAACCGCTGGGTTGACCTCAGCAACTGGCGGCTCTCGATCCACCGCGGCGCCATCCGGCAACTCGATATCTACCTCTACTCCGTGCCGCCCGGCCAGGCGCATGCGTACCGCTGGGAGTTTGCCCAGTTTGCCCTGGAGGGCGTGGACGAGCACGCCGTCGTCTTCGACACCAACATCTATGCGGACTCCGCCTTCAAGCGCGAGCAGGCGGGTCCGGCAGCGACGGCAAGTCCTGTCGTGCCAGTGGTCACGGCCGACGGCCTGGAACTCGTCATTGACCAGGTCGGCATCGGGGTCGCCATCGATGGGGCAACCGTGGGCGCCGCCAGCAACGCCCCCAACGGCATTCTCGTCCGCGACGCGGCCACCGAGCAGCCGCCGGTCACGGTCGGCGGCACGATCGTCGGCGCCCAGAACTCGGCCCGCCAGGAAGCACGGCTCGACGCCCTGGGCCTCGAGGTCAAGGCCGAGATCAAGGGGGACGGCGGCACCATCGACATCCGCGGCACGGTCACGGATCTGCGCGGCCAGGACCGGGCGGTGACGGTGTACTTCGCCCTGCCCCTGGCCGAAGGGCCCTGGCAGTGGTGGGACAGCGTGGCGGTCTCGCGTGCGGCGCAGAACCGGGCAGAGGAGTACTCCAACCTCGAGACCGGCCTCGCCTACGGCA
>CAIZKT010001009.1:0-22767 GCA_903933565.1 uncultured Victivallales bacterium
GCCGACGCAGCGGCGCCCTCCAACGCCCTTAGTCCGCCGCGGCGGACTAAGGGCGGAATGGGAAGCGCCTCGTGTCATAAGAGGTTGCTGTAAGTCTCATCCAAGGGTTCAGCCCAGCCTCCGGCTGGGGCCGGACATACCGGAATGAGACTTCCAGTCTGCGCCACGATGCGTACGTAGCAGAGCCCGCGCTGTGTCATCCGTGGGCCGCCGTCCGGTCAGCGCGCCAGCATGTGCCAGCGCAGCACCGAAAGCGGGTACTCCGCGTCGATACGCGGCAAGGCAAAAAGCGGGGCCGGTGCGCACACGCGGCCGGTCCGGGTCGTCAGGCAGAACTCGTACCCCGCCGCCGCGACCGCGCGGGAGGAGCGCTCCCCTCCCAGTCCTCCTGGTAACGCATAGCCTGCCGGGACACTTCTTACCATCTCGGTGATCCTGGCCCGCGAGCAGGTCAGGTCACGCCGCAACTCCTCGTCGGACAGCAGGACCGTGTGCTGGGCGTGGTCCATGCCGTGCGACAGCATCTCCACGCCCGCGTCGGCCAGACGGCGCAGGCCCGCCCAGGTAGCGATGGCATAGGTACCCTCCTGTTCGAAGCGCTCGCGGAAGGCCGCCTCGCCGAACTCGCAGATCAGGGCGTCCAAGGACACCTGCCGATCAGCGGGCGACCTGCCGCCCATCAGCAGCTCCTTGAGCGCCTTGAGAGTGTCGATCCGGGCCCGCAGGCTGTCCGTCGGCCAGACGCGGTCGCCGTCACCCGGCAGGCGGAGGGTGGCGCGCTCCCAGCAGTTCAGCAACAGGAACGCCAGTTCGTAGGTCCACACCGACCGACCGCGGTCAACCAACCCAGCCGGGACCGCCAGGGACCACGGCATGCCATGGTCCGCCAGGATCTCGGCAGCCAGCCCGGTCTGACAGCGCAGAGCGTCGTCGAAGGTGAGTGCAACCCAGCCTCGATCCGGCTCGGCTCCAGCCTTGACCGCAGCCACGATCGCGGCCAGCGGGACCACCTGGCGACGCCGCCGGAGGAAGCGGAGGTGCCCGGCGAGAGTCGCAGTATCCAGGCAGTAGGCCCCGCGTGGTCCGGGGGGCGAGCACGGGGCAATGCTGTGGTAGACCAGGATGACAGCACCACGGCTGGCGCGCTCGATCTGGCTGCAGAGCCCGGAGTGCGCGCGTGCCGAAGCCAGTATGCGGCTATGGAGTGGCAAGCTACGCAAGGGGAGTTCCTGAGGCACCGACGCCGAGTCTGGCCAATCCCTGCTTGGCCCAACCCCGGAGGTGGTTACGGAAGGTATGCGTGTGCCAGACCGGCTGAGACATCTCCAAGACGTCGCTAGTCCACAGCAGCTTGTAGTTCTCCATCCCTGGTCCGAGGTCGATCCTGGACCAACCTCGGCGGATGCCCTCTTCGATCAGCATCGCCAAATGCACCTTGCCTGGTGACAGGTTGGCATAATCAGGACTGAACGCGGGCTTGTAGTAGTGCAGCACGCCGTGGCACTCAAAGCCGAAATGCCACGACACCGATACCCGGCCAGTCCTAAGCACGGAGAGGTGTAGAACCCCGGAGGGTAAGAGGTCACCCAGCAGCCTCTCGTAGAACAAGCGGATCTCGTGGGCCTCGAATGGGCTACGCTGCCCGCGGCTCCGCCATTCCTGACGGTGGGCGTTGAAGAGCCCCTGCAGTTCTTCGCGGGCATCCCCAAGGTCGACGTGCCCGAACACTCGTAGACAGACATCCCCTCTGTCGCGAAGTCTCCGCATCTGCCTACCGATGTCGCCGCGGTGACTCCTGCTGCGAGTTGAAAGGTAACTCTCCAAGGAATCAAGACCCCGTAGCGCCACGACGGGAGCGCCCGTAGATGGATCGGCGGGCGCGTCGGGCGGGCCGAGCACCTGCGGCACGCGCCCCACAGCCGCCACGTCACACCATCTGACGGCGCTCTGGAAATGGCGCCCCAGGTCGCGCCAGAACGCCTGCAGGAGGGGAGGATGGTGCTCCGCGTTCTCGACCAAGGGCACATGACAGTCGAAGTTGGGGAATCCGGCAGCCAGCAGACATCTTTGGCCCAGGTTGCGCACCGTTCCGGGCCACAGGCACAAAGACAGAAGCGCCTGGCTCCCCGTACTCGCCTCCACGGCCCTAAGCACAACGGGGGTGACGCGCTCTGCTCGCCCGATCGTATCCAGCCAAGCCTTGGTCATCACCGGCGACTGGAATACGGTGGCATAGTTGCACGACTGCGCGAGCCGCTTCCAAAGCTCCATGAGACCGGCATCCTGGAGCAGGTCCCAGCCCACCCGCCACTCGAACGACCATGAGTACTCGGTTGCCATCGTCGTGCCAGCACGACCTCCCGTCAAGACCCCGGCGCCACCCGTGATGCAGACCGCCGCAGGTTTGGACGTGGTACGCCTCCGCCGCTCAACCGGATACCGGCTTGCGGCACACGTAGTAGACATGCACGTCCAGGAGCAGGCGGGCGCGGCGGGCCGGATTCTGCTCGCTCCGAACGGCCAGAATCTCCAGGCCTGCGGCCGTGATCAGGCGCACGTTCACGGAGGGGGGCGCACTGAAGAGAAGGGGACTGCCCAGTTCGGGACCTGACCACCAACGACAGTACCAGGCGCGCAAGTCCCGCGTCAGGGGCAGTTGCTCCCGGCAGAACCTAAGGGCGCTCCGGCAGAGGAAAAGCGAGCGGAAGAACCGGTGGCAGACGCCAAGAGCGTTGTGGGATGAGAACAGGAAGAGACCGCCTGGTCTGAGGACTCGGGCGGCTTCCCTCAGGCACACCCCGCGCCTCTCCGACGGGTAGAGGTGGTCGATGCCGTTCCAGGAGAACAGGACGACGTCAAAGGAACTGCCGGGGAAGCGTAGGTCACAAGCATCGCCGACAACGAAAGTGAGGTGCGGTGATCGAGCCTGAGCCGCAGCCACGAGAGCGTCGCAGATGTCCAAGCCCGTCACGTCGTACCCCAGCGCCGCCAACGGGGCCGTGGTCCGGCCGTTGCCGCAACCGAGATCCAGGACCGGGCGCGGCGCCGGCGGAAAGAACTCACGGACCAAGTGCTCCTCGGCGGGGAAGAAGCCGAGGGAACTATCGAAGCGCCCCAGCACCTTCGGGCTGGCATACAGTTCGGCGGGGGCCTCGTGGTTCATCCCTTGCTCCTCGACTGCCGATCCTGCCGTACCGCTTTCAGGGTGCGTCGACGACCGAGAGTACGCGGCGCAGGGCGTTGGCGGCTTCATTCCGTAGCGTCTGGTTGGGGTCGTCAGCGTCCGGCGCGCGCTCCGCCTGAGCCAGCACGTCGGCTACGGACCGGGCGTCCCCCGGGACGCAGCGCAGGCAGTGTCGCTGCGCTGCGGCAGGCAGGCGCGACCAGAGCTTGGGCGGGACGATGGCGTAGCAGCCGGCAGCCACCGCGTCGATCACCGTGGTCTTGATGCCAAAGCCCAGATCAGTGAGGACCGCCACGGCACGCACGGAACCGAGCAGGCCCCACACATCGTCCGTAACGGGAGTGAACTCGACTCCCGGCTGCGCCATGTCCACGGGAACGTCAGTCAGGACACCCCTAGTACAGAGAAAAGCCCATCCTGGCCGCGATACAGCGCAGTCCCGGTAGGAGGCGGCCATCTTCCCCAGGCCGATTACCTGATCCCGGTGGAACCGCCCACTGAATCCGCCCGGGAGACCAAGGATCACCTGGCGGCGCTCCGCCCAAGGCAGCAGACGTGCCCCAGGCCTGAGCGTGGGCCAGGGACTGAAGTACGGCATGTGTTCAACCTGGGCCCGGCCCGGCAGACGCCGCCAGTAGGTGGCGGTTTCCCACGGACCGATACCCAGCAGGGAGGTAGCGTACCGGCAGCAGAGTGTGTCCTGCCACAGCACGCGCAGGCAGCCATACGTACACCGGGCAAGATGGGCCGGGGCCGTGAGCGAGGGCGCCTCGCGATGCCAGTGCTGGAGCGCCTCCGGGTTGTGCGCCCGCACGTGAACTCTGACCCCCGGCCTCGCCTGCACCAGCCGCTTGACGAGCCAACCCCAGTAGCTGTACTCGACGATGACATCGGTAATGTCGGGAGTGCAGGCCCCGATCACGGTGCCCGGGTCCTCGCCGTGAAAGACGAACCGGCGCGCCGGCGCGCCGATTGAGCGCAGGGTGATCTCGGTCGCATGTACGGCTTTCCAGTTCCCGGAATCGGGATAGGCCAAGGCGAAGTCCGGGATGGCATGCAGGATCATCGGGGTTGCTTCTCTACCTTCACGAGATGCCCATCGGCGTCCATGACGGCGAAGACATCATAGCGGGCCTCGACACTGGGATCACGCAGCGATGACAGCAGGGCTCGGCGTTCGCGGTTGTCCTCCGGGGTGACTTGGTAGAGGGACGGCGGGTAGGAGAACTGCAGATCGGCGGTGGTGTAGCCCAGCAGGTCCAGGACCGTGCGAAAGATGTTCCCGTGACAGACCGGCAGCGCAGCCTTGGCGCGCAGTGGGTCCAGGTGCGCCATCTCGGCGGCCCTCGCGCTGGTGGGAATCAGGAGCAGCGGCACCTGCAACTGCGCCTCCTCGCCGGTCCCCGAGCAGTGCCCCCATCTGCCGTACTCGCCGAGGGACTGGCCGTGGTCCGCAGTGACAATGACCACCGTGTCGGTCCCGTCGAACATATCGATCACCTGCCCGACCCAGGCATCGAAGTAGCGGATGGCATTGTCATAGGAGTTGATGATCTTCTCGCGCTGCCGGTCCGAGAACGTGCCGGGGTCATCGGCCTGGAGAGAGGGTCGGTAGGTATCGCAGTCCGGGGAGTAACCGTAACGCTCGGCATACGGCCAGTGGGCGCAGTAGGTACTGACGAAGAGAAAGAGCGGTCGGCCCGCACTGCTGGCGATGGTCTCGCGGAGGCGCGGCAGCATATTGGCATCCAGGCGCTTGCCATGGCCATCGGCGTCCCCCGCCTGGTCGGCACGAAGCACCAGCTTATCGATGCTGCCATCATACCACCAGGGCCCGTCTTCAACCTCCGTCGGCACTACCGCGCAGGTGGTGTAGCCCGCCCGCTTCGCATAGCCGAACAGCGTGGGGCGTTCAGCCAACGAGCGCAACGCCGGGAAGGTCGGCTCGATCATGAGGCGCCCGAAGGATCGGGTCGTGGTGTCGCCGCCGCTGATGACGTTGGTGAAACACACGGCGCCCTGTCGCACCCGTTGCGCCAGGCGTGGTGTGGTGTCTCGCGAGTAGCCATTGGTGCCGAGATGGTCGCTGCGGAGGCTCTCGGCCACCACGTAGACGATGTTCAGCCCCAGGGCGGCAGTCTTGGGCGGTCCTGGCACTCGCCGGGCGGGCGGGCGGTAAGCCCACTGTCGGCGCACCTGCAGGCACAGGTCGACGAGGCACTCGGGGACTTCCAGGGTTGGCGAGGACAGACGAGACCGCATTAGGCCGCGGTCGTTGGCGTAGGCCACCAGCGACAAACACAGGCCAAAGGCGAGCGCCGAGGCCAACGTCCGCCGACTGGCCCTCCGGGGAGACGCAAAGGCGCAGGCTCTGACCCAGACGGCAAACACACCGCCTACCGCCAGGGCAGGTGCGTAGAGGTACTGCCTGATGCAGGCCAGGGATTCGTCGAGGCACCTCGCCTCGGCCAGGAGCAGAAGCTCTGCGGAGACCCCCTGTCCGAGGTGATGGTACAGAGTGTATTGCAGCGCGACGGCCAGGAACACTGCCAGTGCCGACAGCCAGGCGAGCACGCGCCCCGAGGCCATCACCGTGAGGTAGAACCAGGTCAGGAACAGGAAGGACAGCGCGCTGCCGGCCGCAGAGGCCCGGGGATGAGTGTAGGTGACGGTGCCTGCAAGCCACCCGTGGATACACAACTCGGCGCCGGCAGCGGCCAGTGCAAGTACCAAGCAATGCATCAGCCCCATTGATGACTTGGCGACGGGACGGCTGGCCCCAGGCACCGAGGCCATTGATTGCCGGGTCAATCGCATCCGCCAATGGGTCTCGGCCGATAGCTCACCAACGTCAAGGAACAAGCGTCCATACTGGGGATGTCATGGTTCTGCACTGAGACTCTTCTTTGGCGATCAAAGGCTCGTCTGTGGGCCCAGATTCTCTGGCACTTCCTGCCAAAGCCATCGATGGCCCCGCTGGTCAACCTGCCATCCGCCGACGCCGGTCTGCCGTCAGTTGAGGCGGACCGGCCACTGACGCGCGCTTCGATTTGACGCTGCCACAGACGACCGTCCTCAGGCCCCTCGACCGGCAGCCTTCACACCGTCGCACCGCCTACCGACTCAGCCACACTGCCTCGTAAAGCCCCGTATGGACCACGGGCAGCTCCCGCGCCTGCCAGCCGGCCTGGCGGAAGCGCTCGAGCACGCACGGCTTGGACTGGCGCACACTCTCGTCCATGGGCAGATACAGAATGCGGCGATAGGCTCCCAGGTCCCCCGCGGCCAGCAGAGCCGTGAGACGCTCTGCCGGCGCCACCAGCACCCGTTCCCCTGGCGGCATGCGGTCGGTGATCTGCAACACCATCCCGCGCCACAGGTTATCGAGGTACACTAGGTCGGGCTTCTCGCGGGCGATGTACTGCACGTTGGTCTGCGGTTTGATCCGCTGGCAGTGCCAGCCGTAGAGGACCAGCATGCCAAGCATGCCGACCAAACCAACGACAGTCAACGCCCGGAGCCAGCGCTGCGGGTGCAGATGCAGAAACAACACCCAGGCCAGCACGGTCAGCAGCCAGAAAGCGCAGAGGTGATTCGGGCCAGTGGCCCAGCCGTGGTAGAACCCGAGAGCAACCAGCAGAAACTGCAGCAGTCCAGCCCCGAGCATGCCGGAGAGCACCACGGCCGCCGCAGCGCCTACGTTGCCGCCGCTGGCGGCGCAGGGTTCAGGGTTCGGGGTTCGGACTACGGAGGCCCCATCCGTGCAGATCCGTGTGGTTTGTGGGTACGTCGCGCCTCCTCTCCGCCCCATCGCCCAGGCGACGTAGCCGCCAAGCGCTAGGATGACGGCGAGCAGCGCGGCACCCGCCACCCAGCAGATCCACGCCGGCAGGAACGACGGCCAGGGGATCACCATCTGCGGGATGCCCCCGAACGCCTCGCCGACCTGCAGTCGCCGCGCGATCCCCTGCGATACCGCCCGGGCATGCTGGATGGCGCCAGGGTTCAGCACCAGGAACAGCACCGCGGCACCCACATAAGCCGCGCCGAGACTCAACGTCCGGCGCCACTCCCGGCGCCAGGCCAGTACCCCGAGCAGGGCCAGGTGGATGGGTACGCTCATGGTCGCGAAGGTGTACTGCGTGCTCATGCCGCCGACGCACGCGAGCCCAAGCAGCGCCGAGAACACCGCAGACCGACGCCTGGAAAGCCGCTCCCGTGCCAACTCGCTCGCCAGAAGCATGGTCAGGGCGTAGAACACGGCAAAGAGCGCGTACTGCCGCACCCACGTCGCGGTGAAGATGGCGCTGTTGCCAAGGAGGAAGAGGCAGAACGCGAGGGCTGAGGGATGAAAGCTGAAAACTGATGGCAGGCCGGAGGTGCTGCCAGGCCCTGAGCCTGTCGCAGGGCCATTGCCCGACCCTGCCCCCCCCTCGACCTGGCCCCTGCCGCGCCGAACCGTGCTCAGCGCCTGCGGCTGCGCACTGCCAACTAAGCGGTGGACGGTGAAGGCCAGGATGCCGGCGGCAAGCACGATCTGCAGCCAGGTCAGCCACACCGCCTGCTGGTACCCGCCGTGGGGGAACAGGCTCAGCCAGCGGTTGAAGACCCAGAAGGCCAACGGCGGGTGTTTGTCCCCTGCCTGCACATCCCGGCAGATCTCCGACCAGGACACCCGCACAAAGCCCTTGGTGAAGCGCTGCCACTCCTGCGCGGGCACCACGTGGTTGAGCGGGGCCTCGCCCGTGGCCAGCAGGTGTCCATACTCGCGCTCCAGCCCCTTCGAGGCCAGCAGGGCGATGACCTCGTCGTGGTGCGGACCGGCGTAGCCCGTGTCCCGCTGCCAAGCCAGGAAGCCGAAGAGAACGGCGGCAGTGAGTAGGCTGCCGAACAGTGCCTGGCGAGCATGGCCCGACAGCACCGGCCGTCGCGGACCGTACGGCACAGCGCTCACGGCCTCCGGCCCGTGCTTCTGAGCATGGATATGTGATGGAGTCTCGTTCTCAGTCATGGAAGGAGAACAGCCCAGATCCGCTGCTCTCAACTCGGCGACCACGGTCGCGAGGAGTCCCCGAAGCTGCGGCCGACGAGTTCGCGGATGCGGGCATCGGCAGGGATGGCGCGCCGGGCAGCCGTCAACTCCCAGGTCTGAGCCCCGTTGCCGTCGCGGCCGCGCTTGCCGGGCTGGGGGGCATGCCAAAGATGGAGGACGGGCAGGTAGCCGTACGGGTGGACCGCCAGCGTCAGACAGCGATCCCAGAACTCGTTGTCTTCGCCGCCCCAGCCCACGAACTGCTCGTCGAACCCGCCGATGGCAAGATAGGCATCGCGGCGAATTGCCAGGGAGCCGCCACCCTCAAGGTTCTGGATCACCTGCTCGCAGCGGCAGTCGTCAGGAACCAGGCCGCCGCGACAGGTGGCCTCAGACGACGACTCGTCCAGGTAGAACACGAAACGCTTGGGCTGGATGACGTCACATCCGGAGGCCACCAGATCCACCACGGAGCGCGCGTAGCCGACCGGCACCAGCATGTCGTTGTCGTGACCGATCAGGACCTCGCCACGGGCCGCGCGGGCCGCCACGTTGAAGGCCCACGAACGGCAGTAGGGCATGCCCGGGTCCGGCGGTGGGGTATGGAGGTAGCGCACCCAGCCCGGCAACCGGTCGCGAACGCGGGGTTCGGAATCCTGCTCGATCACGATGCACTCGAAGGTCGTACCCTCCTGGGCGGCGATGGACCGCAGCGTCAACAGCAACAGCGGCAGCCGCTCCTCGCCGCGATGCCCGATGAGGAAGGAGACCTGAGGGGAAGCGGAAGTCGGTGGTCGGAGGGCGGTGGGCGAGAGGTCGGAATGTGGAAGGCGCGTCCGCCGCGGCGGATCGTGGCGATCCCCGCTCCTGCCCTGTCCGTCGTCTCGTGCTCCCGTGGTCCCGTCGTCCTGTGGTCTCGTGATCCCGTCGGGTGCTCGGCTGGCATTCCAGCACACCTTGTCTGCCGTGACCGGGTCTGGTGCGTCCAGGAGCCGGAGCGGCCAGTCCCGCAGGGCCCGCTGCAGCAACCAGCAACCCGTGATCGGGAAGACGTTGCAGAGATGCAGGTTGTGGGTGTACTCCCAGTCGCACTTCACCCCCACGCCGCCCGGCTGGATGATCAGGCCTTCGTGGCGATTGCGCAGGCGCAGCCAGGGCGCCTCCCCTCGGCACAAAAGACGCGGCCGCAGACACCAGAGAAAGCGCGGCCAGTCGTAGAGCAGCGTCCCCAGTTGCTGTCGCCTGGTGAAGCTCATGCCGAGGCGATCCCAGCGCCAGCCGGACGGCGGCGCCCAAGACGGAGTGCGAGGATCCGCAAGAGACTGGACCAGAAGCGTCGGGAGAGGCAGAGGCGCGGCATGCTCAGCGCCGTGGACCCCATGGCCTGCAGCATCCCGGGCGGGGTCCGACCGGCCCGCAGGCACTGACCGACGTAGTAGAAGAGCTTGCCCTCCGTCGCGCTGGCGGTGGCCTCGATGCGGGCTGGCGTCACCGCCCCGCTCGCCCTCATCCACTGGAGTGCGCTGGTCAAGGCGAGCAGTGCATCCAGAGACACCGGACTGCTCCCCACAGCCGTGGTGGACAAGGAGTCGCGGTGGCGCACATAGCCTGAAACCGGGATGCCGCTGAGCTGCTTGGTCGACCCGAGAGACAGCAGCCGGAGCCAGAGTTCCATATCCTCGGCTGTGCGCAGAGACGGGCGGAAGGCCGGGAGCTTCCTGAAGACGCTGGCGCGCAGCGTTACGGTGCTCGTGTGGATGCGCAGACGACTGTTCAGGAAGTCCCGGAAGGGGTCGGCGGAGACCTCATAGCAGACACCGGGGATATCCAGGCAGGGCAAGCGCTCGGGAGCGAGGATCGTTCCGGGCTCACTGGGCTCCGGAACCGCGGGCGCCAGACGGACGTACTCGAAGGGCTCGAAGACGGCGTCCAACGCGCGGTCTTCGGCCAGCGCCGGCAGGCACCTGACAAAACGATTGGTGCAGTAGAGGTCGTCCGCGTCCAGGAACGCGATGTACTCGCCTCGGCAGACGGCCAATCCACGATTCCGTGCCGCCGCGGCGCCCTCGTTCGCCGGGCTCCGGACCGCCCGCACCACCACCTCGCCCGAGCCGTGCCGGGCCGCCAGGTCGGTCAGAACCCGCCAGGTGTCGTCCCCAGACCCGTCATCGACCGCGATGATCTCGGCACGGCGCACGCCGGTGGCCAGGACCGAGGCAAGGGCACGGCCAACGGTGCCGGCGGCATTGAAGCACGGCATGACGATGGAAACGGTGATCTCAGGCACGCGACACCTTGAACTCTGACGTCCTGGCCAACCCGGATCAGCCAGCCTGCGGGAACAGACGCCGACGCACCAGGTGCAGAATGGCACGCCAGAACCGCTGAGTCAGCATCTGGCCGGGAAACACAAGCCCAAAGCGGGCCCAGGCCAGCAGCACATCGGGAACAAAGCGGTGCTGCAGGGATAGCACATAGGAGCTGTAGTGGTAGAACTTCCCTGCCGCCGCGTCCTTGACCATCTCAGTGTAGCCTGGGCGTGGCGAATGGCGCCGCAACCACGGGTAGGCAGCCATCAGCGACCGCACGACGTCAAAGCGGAACGCCGCCGTGTTCTCCCGCCGGGCGCAGGTGGAATTCTCATGGAGCAGATAGCCCGCCACCGACACGCGCCCCTGGCACGCAACCCGTTCCCGAGCAAAGATCTTGAACCAGAGTGGCTTCTCGAGGCAGTACCGCAACGGCGGGAACAGACCCGTCTCATCCAGGGCAGATCGGCGTACCGTGATCGAGGTGGTGTGCGGCATGAACTCGTCCTTGAGCAACCCCTCGAAGAGTTCCCCGGGGGAAGGGCCTTCCGGACGGAGCACCCAGGCCGGAACGCTGCACATCTGACGGGGTTTCCCGGCCATCTCCTGCCCCCGTTGGCCCGAGGCGTAGACCCAGTCAAAGGGCTCGACAACAGCCTCGATCTCTGGACGGCTCGCCAGCAGAGGGAGGCTGAAGTCGAAGCGATTGGGGTAGAACTCATCGTCGGCATCCAGGAAGCAGACGTACTTCCCTCTGGCGTTCCGGATGGCCAGGTTGCGAGTGCGCGCGATCCCCCGGTTCCGCCGACCAGGGTGGAAATGCAGGTCCACCGCCACCCCGGGATACGCCCGCTGGGCCTCCTCGATGACCGCCACACTGTCATCGCTGGACGCATCGTCCACGATGACAATCTGCAGTTGCGGATAGCGCGTGGCAACCACGGAGTCTATGGCATGCCGGACGTACCTGCCCGTGTTGTAACTGGGGATGATCACGCTCACCAGCGGGGCCTGGCTGGGATCGTGCCCTCCTGGCCGAACGCTATCCCCGCTGGCTGCGACCGACTCTGCCATGGCGCCGATTCCCTCTAGGATCGCCGCACCCCGCGTGGGTGCCAACTCGGGACCTCTGCCTGAGCACTCCGGACCGGGTTGACTCGATGCCCCGAACGCCCCTGTTCACGGCGAGCAGAGACCCCGGCTGGCCGGATCGAGAAACTCAAGACGCCAGCCGCCACGGCGGACCCGCATCACCCTCGGGGTTCGGAGATGTCGCGAACGGAGTCGCGACCTACCTTCCACGGGCGCGCCAGTCGCGGGCCGACAGGTCACTCCCGGCGCAGGTAGCCGCCGGGGCAGAACGTGAGGCAAAGCTTCTCGCGTGACCCGTCGACCTGAAAGCCAGTGCCGCCAGACGCAAGAAACTCCTGCACGGCCTCCATGGGCCCGGGACCAAAGTCTTCCGCCACGGGGTGCCCGCCGATATTCGTGTCCTCAACGATGAGGTAGTGCCCTCGGCTCACCAAGGTGTGGTAGAGTCGGAGCTCGGCCAGCACGTGACTCTTCGAGTGGTCCGAGTCCAAGACAACCATGACCTTGTCTGCCGGGCCTAGGTGCTGCTTGACGGTTGCGAACGTCGCGTCGGCAACGGACGATCCCCGCACGTAGGAGATCCGTGGGTGCTCCGGCCGCCCGACCTCGTCGGCGATATCCACGCTGACGACTCGGCCGTTGCCCAGCACCTCACATAGGTCTGCCATGAACAGGGCGGAACCGCCGAACCGCGTGCCCGTCTCGACGATCACGTCCGGCCTGAGTGCGTGAATGATCTCCTGGAATACCCACAGATCGAGCGGGCACTTCTCGGCCACTACCCCGCGCCAGTAGGTCGCGGCCCAGGTGCCGCCCTGACCATAGCCGTCGTAGTACATGCGGTGGAACTGGTCGGTGATCGCCTGACGGACGGCGGGATCGTGCCGCCACGGCCGACGCCGCAGTTCCTCGCGCCGATGGTGGTACGCCCCCCGGACGGCGCGGATCTTCAGTCGAAGAGCAGTCAATGGACCGAACATGTTGCAGCCTCGCACGGCATGTGGTGACGGTGCTATCTGGGGCGACACGGGGGCCTGCCCTGGCGGCCGACGGCGCCAGGCGTGGAGCAGCGGTCGGCTCGACCGTCCCCGACCCGTCCCGACCGCGTCCCTCAGAGTGGCGGGGCGGCGACGGGGAGACGGCGGAAGTCCTGCCGTTTCGGCATGACGGCCCGCCGACCTCCACGCCCTGCGGGCGGACCGGAGGGGCCGGGGCGAGGGCTCCCTTCCGCCTAGCGGCCGACGGCGCCAGGCGTGGAGCAGCGGTCGGCTCGACCGCTCCCTGCACACAACGCACACGCCCCCCTCAACCGAACTCCCGCTCCCGCTAGCGCCTCCCGATCACTCTCTTGAGGCGCGACTTAGTCCGCCACCAACGCCAGGGCCACGACTGTCTGGAATTGCGGAACCCCTCTCGGATAAGCTGATCGATGTACCGCTGAACCGGATCCGTGAGGCAGGCTTCGCAAGTGTATCTCAGCAGAACCTGTTCCGCCTTGGCCTGGATGGCCTGGAAATGCCGGGCGTAGACGCCATCCGTCATGCAGTACTTGACAACGGCCTCGACATCGGGCCCGCCGGTAGCGCCGACGAACCGGTCCATGTTGACGAACAGGTCCTCCGGGATGTAGTCCTCAATTCGACGGCACCCGTAATACACGGGGACACAGCCGGCCAAGAGCGCCTGCCCTATCTTCTCCGAGAAGTAGTAGTCGTTGATCTCGTTCTCTGAGATAATCTCGAAGCGACACCGCCGCTGGAACGCCAGTTTGGGGCCTACCGGGTTACCGAAAAGCGGTCCGGCCAGGAGAGCCCGGTACCGTGAAGCAATCACGCCCGCTTCAGTCCGGATGTTGGGGTCGTGCCGCGCGAAGACGCAGAAATCGTGATCCCGCGTGCTGCCCATCGACAGGGCGAATTCGCGTCGGGTCGAATCACGGAAGTCCACAGGGGGGCAGAAGGGCTCGAAGAAGCCCGGATCGGGGCGGGTGGAGAAGTTGCGGTACCCCATGTAGCGGTCGGCAAGGTCAAGGAGCGCCTGATCGTAGTTCGGCGGATGCATGGAACGCGGCTCCAGGCCGACCACAAACGTCTTGCAGCCCGTCGCGCGCTTGAGGAACGTGATCTCCGCCGTGAGGTTCAGGAAGAACACCAGGTCATACTGTCTTTCTCTATGGTACACCGACCCCGATATCCCGCGGAGGTAGCCGAGCGGCCATAGGCGACACTCGGCGTTGTTCTTGGGTGCAACGAGGCCAACGCGCAGAGAGGGCTTGGGTTGCTGCATATCGTGCCTTGCAGGGGCAGGCTAACCTGGCACGCCCGCTGCGCCTGCGGACGCAGCCGGATTCCGAGCTAGGCTCTGGGGCTGTGAAGGCGGGCGGGGCTCCCGATCCAGATCTCGTTTGCGGACACGCTCGCCGTCACCACGGAGTTCGCCCCGATGACCGCACCGTTCCCAATCGAGACCCCCGGCAAGATCGTCGCCCCTGCCCCCAGCCAGACATCATCGCCGAGGGTGACCCCCAGGCGCCGTGGATCGGGCGGCTGGCTCTGGATCGGGATACCGCGGCGCGTACCGTGGTTCGAGGCGACCAGCGTACAGAACTGGGAAACGAGGCAGCCGGCCCCGATCACGACGTCGGCTTCGGGACAGGCGCGCAGGTTGTTATACTGACCGATCCAGGTCCCCTCGCCGACCGTGATGCGCCCGTGCCCCAGGCCCGGGTCGCCGAAGGCCAGCACGGTGCCCCGGCAGACGGCGCTGCCGGGGGCGAGACGGAGGGCGCCTGGGCACCAGCCGACCAGGATGACGCCAAGATCGATCTTCGCGCCCGGGTTCTCAGCCCGGACCTGCTCAAGCAGATCGAGCTCGAATCGCCACTCGCCCAAGGCCCGTACCAGGCTGGGATGCCGGAGTTGGGCGAGACCGCGCAACCAGGTCAGAAAATTGCCGAAGCCCATGGAGTACCACGCGACCAGAGCGGTTGGGAGTACCGTTGGCTGGATGAGCCTGCCGAGATCAGCCGGGGTCTGCTAACCTACCGCAGGCCCAGTCTTGACCGCGGCGTCGCCGCAGTCCAGCCGCAGTGCCGTCTGCCAGAAGGCGGCATCTTCCTCGCGGCTGAGGGCCGAGTGGGAGTGCGGCCACTCGCCGCCGGCTTCGGCCGCGAGCCAGCGGCGGCGCATCAGTACCCGCAGCGTCTCCGCCACAGACGGCCCCAGGCAGCGCTCGAGGCGGCCCGTGGGGCGTACCGCTGACCGCGCCGGGAGCGCCTCCAGGCCTGGCAATTCCACGACGGCACGGAGAGCCTGATCCCAGGCTGCCACGGAGGCATCGAGGCTGTAGCGAGCTCGCACCAACTGCCGACCGTTCGCCCGCAGAGTCGCGCGCAGTGCCGCGTCGTGGGCCAGCCGCAGCAGTGCCGTCACCGCGCCCGGCGTGTCGCCCACCCTGAAAAGCAGGCTGTTGTGGCCGTCCTGCAAGGCCCCCTCAAGGCCGGAGCCGACATACGCAGAGGAGACGACCGGGACCCCGCTGGCCAGGGCTTCCCAGACCACCAGGGGGCCGGTCTCCCAGACTGAGGTGACGAGCAGGGCGTCGGCCTGGGCATACAGATCGCTGGCCATGCGCCCGCTGGGGACATGCCCCAGGAACTCGACCCGCCCCGCCCGCACGGGGGCCTCGAGGTGAGCGCGGAGCCAGGCCTCTTCCGGTCCCGTGCCGGCGACACGCAACTGCCACGCCAGCCCGGCGGCCTCGAGGCTCTGGACGATCGCAGGCAGGTCTCGCACCCGCTTCTGGTCCTGCTCGAGTCGGCCGCTCCAGGCAATCGTGAAAGGCCGCTGGCCACCACCATCTCCCGTGGCGTCGCGCGTCCCCGGGGCAACCACGCCGCAGGGGGCGTAGAAGACACGCTCGGTCGGCAACCGCCCCACCTCGGTAGCCAGGGCGCAGGCCAGACGGTTGGTCGCCACCACCGCGTCCAGTGCCCCTTGGTAGAGCCGCGCATCCAACAGGAGATCCGCCTGGAGGCCGTGCAGGGCCATCACCGCGGCGGGCGACCAGGAGCGCCGGCGGCGGAGGTGGCCGACCGCGGCGTAGACATCGGGCAAATTCACCGCGACGACAAGATCGGGGCGGCATTCCCAGAGGGCAGCCGTGACGGCCCGCCGACGACCTTCCGGCGTGCAAGTCTCGGTGTGGACGGGGACCCAGCGCTCGCAGGGGTGAGCTGCAAGGTACGCCGCAGGGAGATGGAACCGGGGGCCGGAGACGAGGCCCAGAACGGTCTCCCAGCCGCTCCGCTGGAGCCCCGGCAGCAGATAGTCCAGCCAGACGGCAAGGCCACCCAGAGTGTAGGCGGACGGCGCTACGAACAAGACTTTAGGCACCCGAGGTCCCCGCTTGCTCTATCCCGCCTGGCCGCGGTGCCCGCACCTCGGACTACGCCATCCGACCGGGCTCCGGCGGCATCACGCCGAGGGGTTGCTGCTCGCCCTGCGGCTTTCGATCGCGGCCATCTCCCGGGCCAGGCGCTCCGTCAGGGCGGCGTCCCGGCAGCGGTAATGCGGCCACTCTTCGCCTGCGCTGGCATGCGGCACGCGCCGCCGCAGCAGGCGTCGAATGCGTTCCCACTGCGACTCGCGCAACCCGCACCGGGAACGTCGGCTCAGCGACGCGGGCCGCGGTGAGGGCGGCAGTTCTGGCAAGGCCAGGCAGTCCGTCAAGGCTCTCGACCAGGCCTCGCCAAACCGGGCGGGGCTGTACTTCTCCTGGATGTCCACCGCTGCCTGTCGCGCGAGACGATTCAGACGTACGGGGTCGCAGAACAAAGCGGCAACGAGTTCTGCCGCCCGGGCAGGTTCCCCCACCGGAAACACGAGCCCGTTCGCGCCCTCTCTCACCAGGCCCTCCAGGTGGATTCCGCTGAACGCCGAGGAGACGGGCACGACGCCATGCGCCATGGCTTCGGCGATGGAGAGCCCCCAGCCCTCCGACGAGGAGAAACTGACCAGTACGTCCAGGCACGGATAGAAGTCCTGGTAAAGCTGGGTTCGGGTGAGCCGCCCGAAGCAACGGACACGGCCAGAGTAAGGGGCTGCCATGGCCCGCAGCGCATCCTCCTGGGGACCATCGCCGGCAATCCACAACTCCGCCGTGGTCGAGAGCCGTGCCAAAGCGCCGAAGAAGGGGCCGAGATCGGAGGCACGCTTGCGCGCCTCGTCGTCGAGCCGACCGGCATATCCCACTCGGAAGGACAAATCATGCGCCTCACGCGCGCGGAAAGGCAACGGCACGGCGTTGGGGAGGTGTCGAATCCGCTCCGGCGGAAAGGCCCCCGCGCCGCTCGACATGGCCTCGAAGCTGAGTCTGCCAACGCACACCGCCAGGTCCACGACGTCGACCTGTTCGAGAAGACTCGCAGCCTGATGCGCGAAATTCCCATGGTTCGTGGCCAGCAGGCGAACCTTCGTCCCGCCGTACCGCAGGCGACGAACCGCCTCGAAGGCGGAGTCCAGACAGGTGAGGATGACGACGTCTGGCCGCAGGCGCCGAAGGGTGCGCTCGATGGCCTGTATCCGGCCCTCCTCGGTCCCCGTCCGGCCGTCCATCCAGCACGTCTTGAGCGCAGGCCGACAGGCCTCGATGCGGCGCGGGTCGTGGAAGTGCCGCCCCCACGCCAGCCCGACCGTCACGTCCCAGCCCCGCAGCGCGAGCTCCTGCGAGAGAGACTCCACCCACGTGCCGACGCCACAGACGACGCTGCACGAGTAGTAGATGACCAGGACTCTGCCCACCTTGGAACCCTCGTGACCGAATGCCCCCACCCCACTGCGGCGCCTGGTCAGGACCGGCCGCGCAGTCGGCGCCACAACGCCTTGAGCGATGGCGGTACGAGCCGGATGTAGACGGTCTTCCAGAGACAGCCCCAGGCGGCGGGCCAGTGCTGCGGCTCATACAGCGCCGCGCGGACGTGGTAGGGAACGGCACGCCAGCACGGCCCGTGCTTCTCCTCCCACTTCGCCAATTCTTTCCAGGCCCGGGCCCAGAGGTGGCGCTTCCGGCCAGCGTTCTCGGGGTATGAGCAGAGGCAACGGTAGTGATCCGTCACCAACGCCTGCTGGTTACCGGACATCGAGGCAGCGTGGCAGCGGTAGTAGTACAGCACCTCCGGGATCCGGGCGAGCTTGAAGTGCTGGTATACGCGGTGGTAGAAGTCGAAGTCGTGACAGCGCCGCCACTGCCGACGGAACGGATCGACCGTAGCCAGAACGGCCCGACGAAACAGCAGACAGCCTGCCAGCGGGCAGTAATCCTCCAGCATCTCCGGGGGACCCGCTTCCCGAACCCCCATGGACCTGCCTTCGCCGTCGATATACTCGCTGTCCGTGAAGACGAAGGCGATGTCGGCATGTGTCTCCAGGAACCGCAGCATGCGCTCGATCGCCGCCGGGAAGTAGAGGTTATCGTCGCTGGTCCAGGTGAGGTACTCCCCCTTCGCCTCGCGCCAGCCACGGTTGACGGTATCGGGGATGCCTTCGTTGTCCTTATGGATGCAGCGGATGCGCGGGTCGCACGCCGCATAACCGTCAATGACCGCGCGGGTGTTGTCTCGGGAACCGTCGTTGACCAGGATCAGCTCCCAGTTCGAGTACGTCTGCGCCAGGACGGCGTCGATGGCCTGCCCCACCAGGTGCGCCCGGTTGAAGGTGGGCATCACGATGGAGACCAGGGGGGCGGCGGGCGTGGCCGACACCGCCGCGGGCGTGCTGGAGTCCTGCACTGGGCTTGTCATCGGTCTCCTCTCGGCCCTCGAGTCGGCACGCGGTTCGCGGTCGGGGATGGGGCGTTCAGGGCCCAGGCGTCAACGGGCCCGCTCGAAGATGGCATCCGCCTCGACAACCCGGGCGTCGGTCAGACTGGCCTGCTGTTCCGCGTTACCCATGAAAGCGAAACCCAGGCCACGAAGAGTGCAGTAGAGATCATCGAAGAGGGGCTGTCCCTGGTACAGCGGGCGGCAGAAACAGACCTCCGTCGCCACGATCGAAGCGCGCCGGAAGGCGGCAGGTCCTCCGCGGATCACCTGCGGCTCGAAGCCTTGGACGTCCATCTTGATCAGCAGTTCGTCGTCCACTCCTGCATCCGCCAGGATGTCATCAAGGCGAAGCAGCGGAACGGAGACCTGAGACACGGCTGCGGCGGCCGGGATATCCCTGCCAAGATCCGCCGTACCGGCCAGCAGTGACGAGCACGGCGTGAAGGCACTACGGTTCATGGTCACCATCCCCGCGTGGTCGCCTAGCGCCACGTTGAAGGCTCTGGCGCCCGGGATCACTTCCAGATTCCTCTGGAGCTCAACGAAGCAGTCGGGCAGCGGTTCGAAGGAGAGAATGCGAGCCTGTGGGCACAAACGGTGCGCGAGACGCGCGAACTGGCCGGCATTCGCGCCGATGTCCAGGATCGTCCGGATCGGGCGATGGGCCACGAAGGGCCGCCAGCGCTCGCACCACTTGTCCTCCCACTCCCGCCGAGCATGGGCTTCGACATTGCGCCGGAGCCGGACCTCCAGTCCCAGGCCGTAGAGCACGCGTTTGAGCAGGGACTTCAACGGCGCGGCTCCTCGCTGGATCCAGGCGTACCCACGGCGGCGGGGTGGGTCCACACGGCCCACATGGCGCCACAGGGCTCCGGCAGGGGAGAACCGTTGGCGTCATTGCGGTGGAAATCGCGGCAAGCCACGACCTCCCAACCCTCGGCAGCCGGGAAGTCCTCGGGGAGCCAGGCAGAGCGGTGCTCCTGCCAGGCACCTCCTTGCATGCCCCACGAATCCGCCTCACCCTGCCCGTAATGCTGTGGCATGAAGCCTACCGGGGTGAACACCACCACCTGCTGGCGCGCGGTCCGCCTGAACTGAGCGATTGCGGTAGTGCCTGCCGGCTTGTCCAGATGCTCAACGACATCCAGCAGGAAGACCGTATCGACGGACTGAGGAGGAAAGATGGACATGGCCTGGTCGATGCCAGCGTTCACGAAGACGTAACGCGGATCACCTGCGGTCTCCACCATGACTCGGTGGAGATACTCCCAGAAGGGCTCGCAGCAGATGTGGACGGATGCGGCGATCAGGCGCTGCGGGTGAATGCCGCAGCCGACGTCCAAGACGGTGTGGGCCGCCTGTAACCTGGCACAGGCAGCAGTAAGCAAATCCTCGGCAGGCACCCAGGAGACGGCCGTACTGGCGGAGGCAGCGTGGGACCCTTGCAGACCGGTCTGGCCCGCCTCTTTCGTCTGTCGAGCCCGAGCCAGTTGCGCCAAGTACGTGTCGCGCCGCTCCCGCTCCCGGTTGTCGAGGAACCGGTCGAGGTTGGCGAGGCGGAAGACGTCGAAGCCCAGAGAACGGCAGATCCCATGCGCTACTCGTTTAGCTGAGGATAGTGAAGCCATGCTGACGAGTCTGAGCTTCTTCAATGCGACCCGCGCAACCGGGCGGAGGAGGTAATTCCGGGCGTCCCGACGCACTGACTAGGGCATGGCGGGCGTCGTGACGGCGGCGTCACGATGGAGAACCCGGCCCCAGCCACGATGCCAGTCCCAGAGGTGGGTATTGTCGGTGAGGCGGTTGCCCACCGCGAACCGTCCCAGTCCCCAGACAATCGCGTAGATGTACTTGGGCTCGCAGATCCCGCCAGTCTGTACACTCAGGCACACGTCATAGGCCCCCGGGGCCAGATCCAGGCCCCGGATATGGAGCATCCGGCGGTGTTCCCCGGCGGTCGCCACCGCGAACGCTGGCGAGTAGCCCGTCAGGACCGGCCCCTTGACCTCGTCCCGCACCGTGTATCCGAAGGCGAGCCCCTCCATGGGTTGCACGGTCTGTAACAACACGTCGACCTCGATCTCCCCGCCAACGGGGATCTCAGCCGGGGTGGCAGCAGACAATCCCAACTCAAGGAGGGTGACCTTGGGGTCTGGAACCGCAACATCTTCCGGCGGGAACGCGGCCAGCAACCGCCTGCCAACCTGCCGCCGTGGCACGGGTTGTGGGCCGCTCTGCAGATACCGCTCGATGGCCTGGTCGGTGGCGCCGACGAAGTCCGTCGTTCCAGACTCCAGAACCATGCAGCGCGAGGTCAACTGCGCGATGGACGCCATGTTATGGCTCACGAACAGCACCGTGCGGCCATGCCCGGCGACGTCCTGCATCTTGCCGATGCACTTCTTCTGGAACTCGGCGTCGCCGACGGCAAGGACCTCGTCGACGATGAGGATCTCGGGCTCGAGATGGGCAGCCACGGCGAAGCCGAGGCGGACCATCATGCCGGAGGAGTAACGCTTGACAGGGGTATCGACGAAACGCTCGCAGCCGGAGAAGTCGATGATCGCGTCGAGCTTGCCGGCGATCTCGGCCTTGGTCATGCCGAGGATGGCGCCGTTGAGGAAAATGTTCTCGCGGCCGGTCAGCTCGGGGTGCATGCCGGTGCCGACTTCGAGCAGGCTGACGATGCGGCCCTTGACCTTGACCTGCCCCGTGGTCGGCGCCGTGATCCGCGACAGAATCTTGAGTAGCGTCGACTTGCCAGCACCGTTGCGCCCGATGATGCCGAGCACCTCACCGCGCTTGACGTCGAAGGAAACGTCTTGGAGCGCCCAAACGAAGTCCGGGCGCGGTACGCGGCTGGGGGAGGTCGGCAAATGCCTCGCATCCGGTGTGGTTCCAGTGTCGGCCTTCCGGTCCCTGACGTTCGTCTCGGTCACCTTCAGGGTTGGGTCGGGCTGCTGCCGCACCCGAGCCCACCAACGCTGCACGTCCTCGCGCAGCGTGGTGCCGCCAATCTGGCCCAGGCGGTACTGCTTACTGAGGCGTTCGACTCGGATGACGACTTCGTTGGGCATAATGAACGACTGTGGCAAATGGCAAAGACGGAACGGCGAAGGCCCTGGCGGCGCTTCAGCCTTCCGCCCTCAGCCCTCACACCGTGTCCATGAACGTCCGCTCGACATGGTTGAAGATGACGACGCCGGCCGCGAGCAGGACCACGGCGCAGACCATGCTGTAGACCAGGTGCCCCCAGTCGAAAACGCCGCTACCCAGGAAGCCGTAGCGGAAGGTCTCGATGATCGGGGTCATGGGATTGGCCAGGATGAAGTAGCGGGCATTGCCACCCTTGATGGCAGACAGGGGGAAGATGGTGGTGGTGGTGTACATGGCCAGCTGCACCCCGAATTGCACCAGGTACTGCAGGTCGCGGTACTTGGTGGTCACCGCCGAAATGAGAATGCCGCAGCCCAGCCCCAATGCTGCCATGATAACCACCAGTAAAGGCAATAGCAGCGCGTGCGGGGTGAAGTGAATATCGGCATCCGTGAACAGAGCATAGACGACCCAAAAACCCAGGAAGAAGACAAACTGCAGCGCCAACCGCAGAATCTGCGAGATGACCACCGCCACCGGCACCGCCAGGCGCGGAAAATAGACCTTGCCGAAAAGATGCGCGTTGCCGGCAAAAGTGTTCGAGGTGGAGGTTAGGCAGGTGGAGAAGTACAACCAGAGGATGTTCCCCGACATGTAGAAGAGAATCTTGGGCAGGCCGTCGGTGTCGAGCTTGGCAATGTTGCCGAAGACGACGGTGAACATGATGGTGGTCAGCAAAGGCTGCAGCACAAACCACGCCGGCCCCAGGATGGTCTGCTTGAACTGCGCCACGAAGTCGCGCCGCACAAACAGCGTGACCAGGTCCCGGTAACGCCAGAGATCGTCCAGGTGCAGGTTAAACCAGCCCTCGCGCGGCTCGATGACGAGGTCCCAGACCTCGGGAGCCGGCACCGAGGCTGCGGACCCGAGGTCGCAACTCGGCGCGGTCGACGTCGCCAGAGCCGCGGTCGGCCCGCCAGAGGCAGGTTCGCGGGTAGCGGCAGGAACCAGGGTTGG
Organism: uncultured Victivallales bacterium; assembly: GCA_903933565.1. Lineage (GTDB taxonomy): Bacteria > Verrucomicrobiota > Lentisphaeria > Oligosphaerales > JAFGRS01 > CAILUI01. The sequence continues at coordinate 22,551 of CAIZKT010001009.1, forward strand.
AACTTGTGGGTCACTCATGGGAAGGGCAGAGCCCGGCAAACGCAAGACTGAAGGGGCTCTTGCAGAACCCCGCATCTGGCCCTGGAGCCCGCGATGCCATCGCCCGTTCCGGGCGGGTTCGCGGTATCCCCTTGTACGGTTCTGCGGAAGCCCCGGCAGTGCCGGTGCGGACCGCCGGCTCCAGGCGAGAGGCTGGTGAGCCGAGGGTTCTGCAAGA
>CAIZKT010001010.1:0-3180 GCA_903933565.1 uncultured Victivallales bacterium
CTCCCTTTGTGACGGCGGACTGGCGCGAGCTCTACGACAAGGTCGACGCCGTGCTAGTGGTGCTGCCGCATCATCTGCACCATCCGGCCACCCTCGACTTCCTCAATCAGGGCAAGCATGTCCTGGTCGAGAAGCCGATGGCGAACAGCGAGGCGGAATGCCTGGAGATGATCCAATGCGCCCGGCACAACGACCGGGTCCTGATGGTGGCCTACTGCATGCGCTTCCATCCGCTGGTGGTGAAGATGAAGGAGCTCCTCGACAGCAAGGAGTACGGCGAGTGTTTCCAGTTGTCGATCTGGACTGAGCAGCTTACCAAGTACCCGCCGGACCACTGGGCCAGCAGCGCCAAGACCCTCGGCGGCGGCCAGCTTTTCAGCCATGGCTGCCACTACATCGACCTGATGCTGTGGATGATGGGCAAGCCCGTCCGCGGCCTCCACATTGGCACCAACGTTGGCACGCCCTGGATGGAGCGCGAGGGAACCAGCAACGTCACCATCGAGTTCGAGGGCGGCAAACTGGGCTATCACATGGGCACCTGGGGCGCCCGCGGCACCCGCCTGCGCTACAGCTTCCACGCGCACTGCACCGGCGGCATGATCGAGGCGGCCATCTCCGACGGCAAACTCATCATCCACAACCAGCAGTCCATTCACGACCCCAATAACCCGCGGGCGGTCGAGAAGGAACAGGTTCTGCTGGAGGTCAAGCACGCCAAGCCCACCGAGGTGGAGATGGCGCACTTCATCGACTGCATCCGCACCGGCAAGAAGCCCCTGACCGATGCCGTCGGCAGTCTCGAGGGTCTGCAGGTCATCTGGAAACTCTACGAGGCTGAGGAGAAGCATCAGTTGGCAGACCTCAGCGGCATGGGCCTCGATTCGTTGAGGCTGTAAGCGCAAGGAGCGAACATGGCCGCAGTTCCCCGTTACCTGGCTCAGGACCCCGCGCCCTGGCTGCGCCGACCGCTGGCGCGGGTACAGCCCATCCTGGCCAAGCCCGGCAAACCGAATGTCGATCTGGCACGCCTGGCGGAGCGGGTGAGAGGCATCGCTGAGATCCTGCCCGTCATCGCGGTGCAGTCGCCGGAGCACTGGGCCGAAACTGTCCGCGGCCTCGGACCGGATATCGATGCCATCCTGCCGGTCAGCATCCCGGCCTATCCCACCGAGGTCTGGAATTCGCACCCGCAACCCCTGGTCGAGCGCGGCTTGCCCTTTGTTTTCTGGCCGCTGCTGGACTATGACGAACCCGACTTCTGGCGCTGGTCGGCGCGGGACATGCTGCGGGCGCTCGGTGTGGATGTCCATATTGTGAAGCACAACGCCGCCGGGCTTGCCCTGCTCAAAGCGTTGGCCCTGAAGCGCTTTCTGCGCGATTCGCGGCTGGTCGTTTTCGGCGAGCAGAACTTTCCCTGGAACGCGACCGCGGCCGGCCACCTGATCACGGCCGGCCTCGGCACCCGCATCCTGGTCAAGTCCCTCGCCGACTTCCGCCGACTCTATCCGAGCTTCAGTGACGCCCAGGTCGACCGCGTCTGGGCCGCCCGGCAGGGCACGCGCTACCGCACCGACTCGGTGCTTCCCGGCGACCTGCGTCAGGCGCTGCGCGTCTACCTGGCCATCGGCGCTGTGCTCGCTGAAAGCCGTGCCCTGGGCTTTGGGGTCAACTGCTTCGGTGACCTCATTACGCACGGCGGTCGGGACGTCCCCTGCCTGGCCCAGGCCCTCCTGCGCGAGGATGGCTACATCGCCTCCTGCGACGGCGACTATTGCGCCATGATGAGTATGGTCCTGACCACCTGGTTCCTGGACCAGACCGCGATGATGTCAAACATGTACCCGGTCTCTTACGTCGGGGCGCTGCAGGACCACTTCGGCGAGCCGCTCTCGCCCAACCTGAAGCGCTTCCCCAAGCCGCGCTGGGGCAACCTGGCGCGGCTGGCCCACTGCGGCTATGTCGGTGTGGTCTCGCCGGAGATGACCCCCTCGGGCTGTGTCCGCCTGAGCGACTGGGGGGGTACCTACGAGATGAAACGCGACGGCCGTGGCTGTGGCCTCGACGGCGACCTCTGCCCCGGTGAGCCGATCACCGTGGTCGAGCTCTGCTTCGATGGCCGGACGCTGCTCCTGGCCCAGGCCAAGGTGGCAGAAAGCACCCGCCATCGTGGCCTGCCGCACTGCGAAGCCTCGGCCCTGCTCGAGTTCCGTGACCTCGAAGGCTTCGTGGAAAACATCTCCCGTGAGCATACCGTCGTGGTCTACGGCGACCACATTGAGGGACTACAGATCCTCGCCGGCGTGCTCGGGTTGCAGGCAAAGGTGTTGTGAAAGTGAGGAAAGAGTCGAACCCATGACACCCGCCGATCGTGAACGCTTCCCGCCCACCCGCGTGACCTTGAAGGATGGTCGTGCCGTGACCCTGCGCTTCCTGCGCGCGGATGACGGCGAGCGCCTCGGCGACTTCTATGTGGGCTTGGATGAGGAAGCCGCTCGCTTCTACTGGCCCCACCCCCTGGACCGCGAGCATGCCCTGGCCAACGTCGCCCGTGCCGACAGCCCCGTGGAAGTCGTCCTCGTGCTGGAAACATCCGCGGGTGCCATCGGTGGCTACGCCTGGTACCGTTGGCGCGAGTCGGCCCCGGCCAGCGGCTTCGGCATCTGCATCGCGGTGGACTGCCAAAGCTGTGGCGCGGGCCGGGTACTCACGGAACGACTCCTGGAGATCGCCAGGGAAGTAGGGCCGCCACGCATGTACCTCACCTGCCAGCACGCCAACGTCCGGGCGGTCGAACTGTACCAGAAACTCGGTTTCCGCGTCACCCGCGAAGGCCTGGTGGGCGCTCGCCGTCAGTGGCCGCCCGAACCCCAGTACTGGATGGAACGGCCGGTGCGCTGAGGGCCCACGGGGCCAGGGCAAGCTGATCGATCTAGGCAGCATCTACAAGGCCGTCACAGAAACCTGCCTGGAGTCGGCGGTCCGCACCGGCCCTGCCGGGGCTTCCGCCGTATCTGGGGCCCTGCCGACGGCGGATACCGCGAACCCGCCCGGCAACGGGCTTGGCATCGCGGGCTCCAGGGCGGCAAGGGGGTCTTGCCGACGGCGGGTACCGCGAACCCGCCCGGCAACGGGCTTGGCATCGCGGGCTCCAGGGGACAGGTGTGGGGTTCTGCAAGA
>CAIZKT010001011.1:0-5591 GCA_903933565.1 uncultured Victivallales bacterium
CGGCCTGCCGGCGCCAACCCGCCCCAGCGTGTGGCGCGCTCAGTCTACTTCCATGGAGAATAGGCGGGCCTGGGTGGCGCCGAAGACGGTGCGCTCGCAATGCCCGTCGTGGAAAGTCCAGTTCATGCCGCCATTGTGACGCGGCGCGGGGGCTACATCCGCGTTTGCGGCAAGCATGGCGGCATCGATGGACGCCGAGCCGTTACCTGGCCAGGACACAAAACGCGGGCCGACGCGACCGCAGTTCTTGGGCTCGCCCAGCAAGATGGTTGCCGAGGGTTCCTTAAAGCTCGACCAGGTCCAGGAACCCATGACGTTCGCTTTGTCGCCGTTGAAGTAACCCAGGTTGCGGGCGTAGGACCAGACCACCATCCGCGTCGGGGTCCCGGTCGGGTTGCTCGGTCGGGCCGTCGAATCGGAAGGGCAGCGGAACGGCCCGGGGTCGTTCACGTACTTCCAGACAAACTGCGACCACGACCAGGTTACCACCGCGCCGTTGTAGGGCTGGGGGTTGAAGAGGTTGTCCGCGTCGCGGCAGATCATCAGCGTCTCATTGTTCTCGTCGGCATACATAATCGTGGCCAAGCCGAGCTGCTTAAGGTTGCTGATGCAACTGGTGGACCGCGCTTTCTCGCGCGCCTGGGCGAGCGCCGGCAACAGCATGGCCGCCAGGATGGCGATGATCGCGATGACCACCAGCAGTTCGATCAGGGTGAACCGGCGCCGATCATGTCGTGGCTCAAGTCCGCTAACCATACTATGCCTCCGGGGTTAAGCTTCATGCCGCTGGCCAGTGCTAGCAGCGCGACTCAATCTTCTTCCATGGAGAATAGGCGGGCCTGGGTGGCGCCGAAGACGGTGCGCTCGCAGTGCCCGTCGTGGAAGGTCCAGTTCATGCCAAGATTGTGACGCGGATCGGGGGCCACGCTCGCATCAATGACCGCCTGGGCGGCATCGATGGACGCCGAGCCGTTGCCTGGCCAGGGCGCGTTACGCGGGCCGACGCGACCACAGTTCTTGGGCTCGCCCAGCATGAAGGTTGACGAGGGCTCCTTGAAGCTTGACCAGGTCCATGAACTCATCACCCCCGCTTTGGTGTTGTTGAAGTAACCGAAGTTGCGGGCGTAAGACCAGACCACCATGCGCGACGGGGAGCCCGTCGGATTGTTGGGCCGGGCCGTCGAATCGGAGGGACAGCGGAACGGTCCGGGGTCGTTCACGTACTTCCAGACGTACTGCGACCACGACCAGGTCACGGCGGCGCCGTTGTAGGGCTGGGTGGTTGAAGATGGGGTCGGGCACATCGCGGCAGACCATCAGCGTCTCGTTGTTGTCATCGGCATACATGATCGTGGCCACGCCAAGCTGCTTGAGGTTGCTGAGGCAACTGGTGGAGCGCGCTTTTTCGCGCGCCTGGGCGAGCGCCGGCAACAGCATGGCCGCCAGGATGGCGATGATCGCGATGACGACCAGCAGTTCGATGAGGGTGAAAAGACGGCGCCTTCTCATGTGTTCAGCTCCTTGGATTGACGTCCGCAAGGTGTCTTTCGAGAGCATCCTACCGCCTGGCCAACGCGGGTTTTAACCCCAAGCCTAACCGGTAAGGAATAGTACACGTCGCGCCGCCATTAGTCAAACCATGCTCTGCCATTCCGCTGCGCCTCGCCCTTGCTTCGCGGCAACCGGCAAAGCACATTAGCGACGGCGGCGCGGTCGCTAGCCGTGGGGGCCGCGGGCGTGGCCGCCGGAGCCCTGGTCTGTTCACCGACCTTCAAGCAGTGGAGCGTAAACCTTGGATACCCTGACTCACCACACCTCTGCCGTCTGTCTCTCGATACTGCTCGCGGGCAGCCTGGGCGCGGGGACCGTGCCGACCCCTGGGCCCTTGCTCGAACTGACCTTCGGAGGGGGGTTGGTCAACACCGGCTCGCTCGGCGGGGAGGCCACCGTAGAGGAATACGCCGTGGGTGAGGGACCGCTGCCGGGCCTCGGGATCAGGGGCACGGGCATGGGGCAGATGCGACCCTCGCGGGCGGGTGGACCGGGCGAGACGTCGGCAGGTGGGGCGGTGATCTACGACCACGCCGGTCTGAACAACCTTGCCACCGTGACGCTGTCGCTATGGTTCCAGCCGGCTGGGCCTAACTCCATCGCCCGGCTGCTGTACTACTCCAATCAGTGGGACCTGGTTCTGACGGGCCCCTCGCTGGGTTTCAGCGTACGCCAAGGCGGCGTGGATCACCGCTGCGCTGCCCCGACCGATACGGCCGGGGTGCGTGACGGCGAGTGGAACTTTGCGGCGGTCGTGCATGATCGGGTGGCGGGTAAGGCCACGCTGTACCAGGCGACGGCGACAACGCCGCTGCGCCGGGTCGTGGAGTGGACGGGTATTCCCCTGCCCGACCCAGGCGATGGCCCGCTGCAGATCGGTAACCTCGGGAAGATCCGCCCATTCCACGGTCGTTTTGACAGCGTCCGGGTCTATGATCGGGCTCTTACCGAGGCCGAACTTGGGCAACTGGCCGCGGAAGCCGGGACGCGGCTGCCCCTGGAGCGTGCCACGGCTGGCACGCCGCCGCCCACGGGGCTCTTCCAGCGCGGCGATGTCGTCTTCAGCAGCCGCAGCCGCCGGGCGGATTCGCTCACGACCATCGCCGCCTTTCAGCCTGACCGTCTGCTCTGGCACTACACTTCCGAGGCGGACTTCGTCAAGGCCTGCCGCGCGGCGGGTGTGGAGACCGTGCAGGGCGCCATCAACTCCATCGCTGGTTTGGACGAACCCGAAGCCCAGGCCCTCGATCTGGACGGCAAGCCGGTCATCGCGCCCTGGATGCTGGCGTTCGACCGTAAGAAGCCCTGGTACTGGGGCTGCAACAACCGTCCCCGTTTTCTGGCGTTGAGCCTTGAACGGGCCAACAAGGCGCTCGATCTCGGGGTGGACTGGCTGCAGTTCGATGACTGGTCCATGATTGTGAGCGCTCACGGCTGGAGCGGGGCTTGCTTCTGCGACGACTGCATGCGGCGGTTTCGCGAGGACTTGGCCGCCACCGTCCCGCCGGCGACGCGGCAGGAACTGGGCCTGGAACCCCTCGACCGCTTTGACTATCGCGAGGTCCTGCGTCGCCAGTACGGGGTGGCGGACGCGGCGGCCTACAAGGCCAAACGTGCCAGTCTCGCCACCACGCCCCTGTTTGAAGCTTTCCAGCGGCGTTCCGTGCGGCGTTTCTTCGTCGACCTGCGTCGGGAGGTTGATGCGAAGGCCGGTCGGCGCGTGCCGCTCTCGGTCAACAGTACCTTCTACCGCCCCGGACAGCGGGAGAATTTTCTGGTTGACCTGGTGGACTTCCTCGAGGGCGAAACGCCGCAATTGGACCTGGTGAACTTGGTGGTTCCGGCGCGGACGGCCGAGGCCTTGGGCACCTGGCAGGTATTCTCGCCCATCCCTACGGACGCTCGCGTTACCCGGCGCGCCATCGCCACCGCCTATGCCCTCGGACAGCAGATTCTGGTGCCCTGGGATATCTATATGGGCAGCGACGCCAACGCGATCAAGCCGCGCTACTTCGGCACGGTGGAGGAGTACGGCGACCTGTTCGATTTTGTGCGGCGCTCCCGGCCGTTGCTGGAGGGTCTGGACACCTGCGCCACGGCAGCCGTGGTCATCGACCTGGACCACCCCGATGCCCAACGTACCGCCAACGCCTGCCAGCGCCTTCTCGGCGCCGGGGTCCCTTTCGTCATGGCCCCCGTGGGTTCGAGTTATTACCGCGCCGCGCTGGAGGTCGAACGGCTCAACGCCATGCGGCTGATTCTCCTGGCCTGCGACCCGCGGGCACTTCCCGAGGCGGATCAGCAATCTTTAGCCGTTCTGGCAGAGTCGGTACCGATTGCCTCGGATCGTGAGATCGATGACCGCGATCTGCGGAACAGCAGCCGGTTCGGCGTCTGGGGCCCCGCGGGGATTGTGGTGCTGCCGCGGGCGCCGCGGGATCCGGCGCGCCGCCTGGTGGCTCTGCACGTGCTGAACCACAGCGCCCTGGATGAGGTGCGCTGGGTCTCGATCATCGTGCCGCCAGGCACTTTCGGCGCCGCGATTACGGCGGCGCGTTGGCATACGCCGGGGCAGGAGGTCAAGCCGCTGGAAATGGAGAGCCTGACCGAGGGAATACGGCTCTTCCTGCCGCGTCTTGGCGCCTGGGGTATCGCCGAGCTTGAACTGGCAACTGCGCCGGCGCCCTGAGCCGACTAGCGCGGTTTCGCGCAGGGCCAGACTGAGGAGTGTTCATGACGTCCGCCGCCGAGCCTGTCGCCTCTCCCGCGCTTGCCCCGCCGGGCGTGCCTGCGGCCGTTCCGGCGCTGGCCGTCATTGTGGTGGCCGTCTACATCGCCGTGCAGATGTTGGCAGACATTGCCAGCCTCAAGATCGGGGTCGTGTTTGGCCTGGCGGTGGACATGGGGACGTTCGTCTACCCCATCACCTTCACCCTGCGCGACGTGGTTCACAAGGCGCTGGGGAAACGCAATGCGCAGGTGGTGGTCATCTCCGCCGGGGTGATCAACCTAGGCATGGCGGCCTACCTGATGTGGGTGGCCACCGTGCCCGGCGACCCGAGCTGGGGTTTGACCAAGGAGTTCTCTGCCATCCTCGCCCCCGTGTGGCGCATCGTCCTGGCCTCGATCGCCGCCGAGATCGTCAGTGAACTGCTCGATACCGAGATCTACCACTGGTTCGTGACCCGCGTGACCACTCGCCACCAGTGGGCGCGGGTGCTGCTCAGCAACGGCGTCAGCGTGCCCACCGACAACCTGATCTTCGCGGTCGGCGCTTTCGCCTGGAGCCTGCCTTGGCACACGGTCTGGCAGATCTTCTTCTTCAACCTTTGGGTCAAGTATGGCATGACTCTGCTGAGCCTGCCGCTGATCTATCTGCCGGTGCGCCCTCGGCAGCCCCAGCAGTAGTGCGTCGGCCGGCCAGCGGCCCTGGCGCGGCGCCGCGCGCCGGTCCCAAGAGTCAGACGTCCTGATCCGTGGAAGAAGGGGTCGTGGGGTCTCCAGTCGCCGGATGGACTTGCCAGCGCGGGCATCCGCTGGACCATCCGCAGTCCCGTGCCTGGTATATGAACTCCGCCTCGTTCAGCGAGACAAGCACCGCTTCAGCCATCCGGTTCAAGCGGGGTTTGGCCGCTCAGAAGAGCGGATCAACACGTCTGCCTCTAGAGTTTTCCCATCCTCGACAGGACATCAACCAGTGAAGCGCTGGGCAGCTTGATGATCCCGGCCGCGGGGTGCCCCATCTCCAGCAGCAGGAAAATCGCGCCGGCGGCCGACAACGTGCAGAGAAGCAGAACCACAAACACGGTCAGGTTGCGGGGCGCCAGGAGCCCGAAGCTGGCGAAAAGGATCGTCTGCCAGGTCACCAGCACCACCAGGAATACCAGCGGCAGGTTCGCCTCTTTCCCTTGAAGTAACTGCCAGCGCGACAACTCCAACTCATTGCAGAGTTGCAGGTCGGGTGCAACTGCGTATTCTACCCCAACGGGGCTGCGTACCCAAGCCCAGGGTTGGCCGCGGGGCGCAGGTCAGTTCCGTAG